>JASFLD010000385.1:0-4712 GCA_050118275.1 Gemmatimonadales bacterium | reverse complement strand
GACTTCCTTGCACTCCAGTTCCTTGTCGATGGTGTACTTCTCGTTCACGGTCATGATGGCCATGGCCGTGCCGCGCTTCTCGTCGAACAACGTGATCTCCTCGCCATCGCCGATGGCGTCGGCGTCTTCCTTGGTCACCGAGACGGTCACCGGTATCGGCCAGAACACGCCATCCGACATTTGCATGTCCGTGACGACGCCCTCCCAGTCCGCCGCCCCCATGAAACCGTCCAGGGGCGTGAACCCTCCGATCCCCATCATGATCGTGTCGCCGATCTCGCGAGATGTAATGGGGATCTTGCGAAGTGTATCGGCGCGTTTCTGCTCCTCCGCCAGCTCCTTGCCTTCGAGCAGTAGCGGCTTGAGGTGCTTCTCCTTGCCATGCGGACTCACGAGTTTTGACATCGCTGTTCCCTCTTTGGGGTTGTAGGTCTTGCGGCTGTCCTATGTCCAACGGAGACCGGGGCTTCTCGCGATCCCGACTCCGATTCTCATGTCTTCGTAACGGCCGGCTCCACGGCCGGGGACGTGTCGGACGTCTCCGGCCTGACGCTTTCGATCGCTCGTGCTGGTGGGCGCGCACCATTCGTTCGCCCCGAATGCTCGGCATAGACCATCGCCGCTGTGCGATACGCGATGTGGGCGAACTTAGAGTACGGCAGGTACACCAGTAGCTGGAACACCAACACCAGGTGCACGAAGTAGAGAGCGTACGCGATCGATACCGCGGCTGACTCCGTCGCTGGATCGATGGAGAACCGCAGGATCTCGACAACGAAACCGGTCACCCCGACACCCAGCAGCAGCCAGATGAACAGCCAGTCGAAGGCTGTGCTCCTCTGCGCAGCGCTGGGATTACGGAGCCGGTCGACGATGGCCTTCGAGCAACCGAAGACCAGAAGTACGCCTCCAACGTTGGCCAGGATCTTCATCGGGTGCGCCAGATCGAATGGATAGACGGATTCGATGCCCAAGTGCGGAAAGACGTACAAATCCAGCGTGGCCCAGATCGTCACGATGAAGAGCGCCACGAATCCGTAGAAGACCGTCAGGTGCGTGATTCGACCCGAAGGCCGCGCCTTGCATTTGGCAAACCGATTGTGGGCGAAGATCGATACCACCGTGCGGATGAGACTCTTCACGACACCGACCGGAGGGGCCGGCGAGCCATAGAGAACGTCGGCGTCTCTCATCGCCCGCCAGAAACGGGCGATGCCTGCCAAGGCGGCAACGAATGCGATGATCGTGAAAGAGGCGAAGAAGCCGATCAGCAGCCAGTGTGGGAAGAACTCCGCGTAGAAGCCGTGCGGTTCGCCGATGCCCAGGGCACCTTCGATCGGCTCACGGGCCAAAAGCGCCAGAGCCAACAGGGCCGCCGTAATCGCCATCAGGGCTGGCTGCATCCTCGTATCGTTCGCCCAGCGGCCGAGAAAGTTCGGGACGGAGAAATGACGGATCGTCCACTGACGGACAGCGGCCAACACATCGCCCGGTCGTGCGCCGCGCGGGCACTTGAGCGAACAATCGTTGCATCGGTGGCAAAGCCATACGTCGGGATCGGCCGCGAGTCGATCCTTCAGACCCCACTGGGCCCAGATCATCTCCTTGCGTGGGAACGGCTTGTTAGTCGGCGCCAACTCACAGACGACCGAACAGGTGGCGCACTGATAACACTTCTTGAGGTCACCGCCGCCCGAAGCTATGATCTCCTGAACGAATTGTCGGTTCGGTACCAGCAGGCTAGCGTTGGACATCCTCGCCGCTCCTAAAAACCCTTGAACGGATTCAACCCGATTTCATCGATCTGTTCTGCGAACTCGTTGATGATCTCCGGCAACCTCTGGAAGTCGGAAATCGACAGCTCTTCTATGCGAACACGCTCCTCCTCGAGAGCTAGCTGCTTGAGCTTCTCGCGAATGTTTTGGCTTCGCGTACCCATCAATTCGCTGCCGCGTATGAAGTGACACTGGTAGTCGTCACCCGACTTGCAGCCGACCAGCAATATGCCGTCGAAACCGCGCGAGAGTGCATCCGCCACCCACACCGTGTTCACCGACCCCAAACACCGAACCGGGATCACACGGATGAAGGAGCTGTGCCGGATACGCTTGAGTCCTGCCGTGTCGAGAGCCGGGTACGCATCGTTCTCGCACAGCAGGGCGAGCAGCCGGGGTTTCTCCTCGAACTCGTCTGGGACGTCAACCGACTTGATCATCGAACCGATGATCTCCGGAGAGTAGTCCTTGAACGAGATGATCCGCTCGGGGCAACAGCCCATGCAAATGCCACAGCGCCGGCAGCGGGTGACATTGAGTAGCGGCGTTCCCTTCGCGTCCTCGTTCAACGTTCCGAACGGACACTCCTCCGTACAGCGCTTGCACTGGGTACAACGCTGTAGGAAGAAGTCGGGGTAGGACATGTCGCCCCAGCGGGGGTGCACCGCGGCGCCCGCGCTCGCTAGCTCGACACTCTGTATCGCCTTCAGCGCCGCGCCGGCTCCGTCCTCCATGGACAGGAGCGAGTCGTTCGGCGCCCGCATGCAACCGGCCGCATAAATGCCCGTGCGCCGGGTCTCATAGGGGAAGCAGATGAAGTGCGAATCCGGGAAGTCGTACTTCAGCACGGGGAGATCGGGGCCCTGCCGATATCCCAGATTCAGAATAGCGGTTCCCTCCAGGTGCGCGAGCTGCTCGACCGTCTTCTTGGCGGCTTCGAGCTGTGCGCCCTTTTCGCCTTTCTCGACCACCGCTTTAGCATCGATCAGCTTGCGGATCCCCTCACCGTCCGCGGCAACGGGCATCATCCCGGTGGCCAGAACGACCAGATCGGCCTCGATGCGGATACGTTCCCCCAAAAGCGTGTTCTCGGCCTCTACCTGGAGGTTGCCGCCACCGGCTTCCTCGACGCCCACCACCTCGGCCTTTGTAAAGAAGATGCCGGGGTCTTCCTGAGCCGTGCGGTAGAACTCCTCGTACTGTCCGGGCGCGCGTATGTCCTTGTACAAAACGTAGGCCTCGGCCTCGGTGTCGAGCTTCCGAGCCACGAGGGCCTGCTTGATAGTCACTCGACAGCAGACAGCGGAGCAGTAGGGCAGATGATCTTCGTCACGCGAGCCGGCGCACTGGATGAAGAGGATGCGCCGGGCGGGCTTGCCGTCGCTGGGTCGAGTGATCGCCCCCGCGGCGATCATCTCCTCCATCTGCACGTTGGTGATCACGTTGGGCTGGCCATACCCCAGATGGCCGAGTTTCGACGCGTCGTATGGCTTCCAGCCCGTAGCCTGGACGATAGCGCCGACGCGGAATTCCGAACTCGAGCCGTTCGCCTTGACCGCAACATCGAATTGGCCGGGTCCACCGGTGATCTTCTCTATGGTCGTACCGGTGCGGACACTGATCTTCTCGTGACCCTCGACGTCGGCGATCCGTCCGCTCAGATCCACCGGCTCGAGCTCGCGATACGGAGGGTTGAGTGGGAATCGCCAGGCGAACTTGCCCGCCCAACCGCCCAGTTGCGGCTCCTTTTCCACCAGCACCACGTCATAGCCGGCATCCGCGGCATCCAGCGCCGCGGTCATGCCGGTCACGCCCCCGCCAACGACGAGGATCGTCTTGTCGATTTCCTCATCGAACGGTTGGGTGATCTCCGCCTTCTTCGCGCGGGTGATGCCCATGCGAAGGTAGTCGGCTGCGAGCATCTGGGTGTCTTCGTCGTTGGGCTCGTGGCTCCACACCACGTGCTCGCGCAGGTTCACCCGCTCGGTACGGCAGCCGTCGAATGTGAATTCGTCGACCTTGAATCGGGGCGAGCATGCCGCGATGACCAGAGCGCTGGCGCCGTCCTGGATGTCGGCCTTGATCTGTTCGAGCCCTGCTTCGCCGCAAAGGAATTCGTGCTCCCGACACAGGTCGGCGCCGCAATCCCCGGTCGCGAGCTCAGTCAGCTCCTCGACGTTCAGCGATGCGCCGATCTCGCAACCCCGACATATGTAGACAGCGACTTTCTTGTCCACCCTTCACTCCCCCGAAATTGTCAAAGCCTTCATCGCCGCGCCGGTGGCGTCTCTAACGCACGTGGCCACGTCGATAGGCCGCTTGGCGCAACCGGCGGCCAACATGCCCGGTAGATCCTGTTCCGTCGTCAGAAATCCGAACTCGTCAGTTTGTAGTCCACCGTCCACCTGGGCTTCACCCGCGGCGACCGGCACCATCCCCGTCGCGAGCACCACGAGGTCGACTTTCTGAGCGATCTTCTCGCCAGAGAGCGTGTCTTCCGCCTCGACCTCGAGTAAGCCGCTGGTGGCATCCTCGGTTATCTTGGCCACCTTGCCTTTGATCAGGCTCAGCTTCTCGTCTTTTTCAGTTGCGACGAAGAAATCCTCGAGCCGGCCCGGCGCACGGATATCGATATAGAAGACGTAGATCTGAGCCTCGGGATAGCGCTCGCGCACGTAGCGCACCTGTTTGAGCGATCCGAGACAGCAGACGCCAGAGCAGTACTTGAGGTAGTTTTCGTCGCGCGAACCGGCACACTGCACGAACGCGACGCTGTTGATCTCTTTCCCGTCGGAGGGCCTCGATATCTTACCGCCCGTGGGGCCGTTGGCCGAGGCGAGGCGCTCCATCATCAGGTTCGTGATGATGTTCGGATGCCGCCCGAAGCCCAGATTCTCGATCCGCTCGGCATCGTAGGGGTTCCAGCCGGTCGCCCAG
>JASFLD010000384.1:0-4724 GCA_050118275.1 Gemmatimonadales bacterium | reverse complement strand
CGAGAATCAAGGCTGACCAAACTTGGGATGACGGCAGATCGGATTCGAGAAATGCCCGGCGTGACGTCTTGGCGCGGGGCCCGTTTGGTGTGTCCTCGTCACCGCCGCTCCCCCCATCGGCGAGTTTCCTGCCTCGCTCTCGCCTGGCTCCAGGTACGGGTCGCGGCTCTC
This sequence comes from Gemmatimonadales bacterium, assembly GCA_050118275.1. Taxonomy (GTDB): domain Bacteria; phylum Gemmatimonadota; class Gemmatimonadetes; order Palauibacterales; family KS3-K002; genus JASFMO01. Next base: position 4,553 of record JASFLD010000384.1, on the reverse strand, counting down.
ACGACCGTCCTCGTCTGCTGTGCCAGCGAAGCTGGCGACACAGATACCGTCATCACCTTTCCAGCCAGCGCCGTCGGCGCCGAGGCGCAGCTGCTCGCTCGCCAGCTCGAGCGCTTCATGCTGGAGCATCCCGGGATTCGGATCGAGCCACGCAAGACGCCGGACGCCGCTGACCAGCGCCACCAGCTCTACGTGCAGTGGCTGAATGCCGGGGCCGGCGATCCCGACATCTTGCAGCTCGATGTCATCTGGACACCCGAGTTCGCCGCCGCCGGCTGGATCCTGCCACTCGATGACTTCGAGCCGGACATTCAGAACTTCTTCCCGGCGACGGTTGCAGCGAACCGTTGGGCTGGTGAGCTCTTCGCGCTTCCCTGGTTCGTCGACGTTGGGATGCTGTATTGGCGCACCGACCTGTTCGAGAGGCCGCCGGCGACCTTCAACGAGCTAGCGCGTCAGGCGGCGAGGGCGCGCAGCGAAGCGGGACTGCCCTTCGGTTTCGTTTGGCAGGGGGCCCGCTACGAGGGTTTGGTGACCGTGTTTCTCGAGCACTTGGGTGGCTTCGGAGGCCGGATCATGGACGACGCCGGGCGCATCGTCGTCGACTCGGATGCGGCGCTGCGCGCCCTCAGCTACATGGTGGAGCAGATCCACCAAGCCGGCAACGTGCCCGAGGCGGTCCTCACGTGGCAGGAGGAGCAGACCCGTTTCGCCTTCCAAAACGGGCAGGCGGCGTTCATGCGTAACTGGCCCTACGCCTACCCGCTGATGCAGGATAGCAGCGAGTCGCGAGTGGCCGGCCGCTTCGCAGTGGCACCGATGCCCGCCGCGGACGGGGCCGGAACGCCGACGGCCGCCCTGGGCGGCTCGCAGCTGGCGATCAACGTGAACACCGAGCACCCCGCGGCCGCCTACGCGGTGATCGAGTATCTCACACGCCCGCAGCAAATGCTCGAACGCGCGCGCGTCGTCGGCCAGTACCCGACCCGCCCGAACCTCTACGACGAGCAGGCGCTCGCCGATGCGCTCGCGGTTCCTCCGGCTCAGGCCCGGCGAATCATCGAGAGCGCAGTGCCCAGACCCGTCACCCCTCTCTACACCCAGCTGTCGGAGATCCTGCAGATCCACCTGCACAGGGCACTGACGCTTCAGCAGCCGCCGGCGGAGGCTCTGCGAAGGGCGGCTCGAGAGATGCGAGAGCTGCTGGAGAAGGTCGGCTTGAGCCCCGGAGCCAGCGGTGGCGCGGGGGACTAGCAGTGGCATGGAGAGGCGCGAGGCGCGCCTCGCCTGGGCGTTCGTGCTCCCGGCGCTCGCCGCCATACTGCTGATCGCGTTTTTCCCGCTGGCGTTCACGCTCTGGGAGTCGTTCCACGTCCACGACCTCCGCATGCCGTGGCGCGGTCGACCGCTGGTCTGGCTGCAGAACTACATGGAAGTGTTGAGCGATGGGCGGTTCTGGGAGGCGATGATCCACACGGGGATCTTCACCGTGGGCACGGTCACCCTCGAACTGGTCATCGGCCTGGTGCTCGCCTTGGCGCTCAACCGGGCCTATCGGGGTCGTGGCCTGGTGCGCGCCGCCGTGCTCGTCCCGTGGGCGATTCCGACGGTGGTGGCGGCGCTGCTCTGGCGATTCATGTTCGACAGTCAGGCCGGCATCGCCAACGCCGTGCTCATGGATGTCGGGTTGATGGATGAACCTTTCGTTTGGTTCATCCACACGACGGCGGCCTGGGTGCCGATCATCCTGGCCGACGTCTGGAAGATGACGCCCTTCGTCGCTCTTTTGCTGCTGGCCGGCCTCCAGAACATCGACGCGTCGCTGTACGAGGCGGCGCGGATCGATGGAGCGGGCCCGTGGGACCAGTTTCGGCATGTGACGCTCCCGCTCCTCAAGCCGGCAATCCTCGTGGCTCTCATATTCCGAACCCTCGACGCCTTCCGGGTGTTCGACCTCATCTTCGTGTTGACGGGCGGCGGCCCGGGCACTGCGACGGAACCGATCGCACTCTATACGTTCACTGCCTTACTGCAGAACTTGCGCTTCGGCTACGGGTCGGCGCTGTCGGTGGTCATCTTCCTGGTCACATTCGCCCTCGCGATCTTCTACATACGGGTGTTGGGCGTCGATCTTACGGAGCCGGGCACGTGAAGGTCTTGCGGAGATGGGCGCCGGTGGCGGTGGTCGCGTTCCTCGTTGTGGCGACGGCGTTCCCGTTCTACTGGGCCATCGTCGCGTCGCTGACCCCGGAAGCGCGACTGTTCGAGTCGCCGTCGCTACTGCCGAGCGGGCTGGTGCTGGAACACTATCGAGCGTTGTTCGACGAGCGGAACTTCTGGATTCCGATTCGCAACTCGTTGATCGTCGCCGGCAACACGACGGCATTCTGCGTGCTGGTGGGGTCGCTCTGTGCCTACGCCCTGGCAAGGCTGCAGTTTCGCGGAAAGGCGGCGATCCTCGGGTTCATTCTCGCCGTCACGATGTTCCCGCAGATCTCGATCGTGTCTCCCCTTTACCTGCTGCTGCGCCAGCTTCGCTTGATCAACACGTATCCGGGCCTCGTGCTACCCTACCTGACCTTCGCGATGCCACTCACGGTCTGGCTGCTGGTGGGCTTCTTCCGGCAGTTGCCGGCGGAGCTGGAGGAGGCGGCGATGGTTGACGGGGCCAGCCGGCTTCGCGCGTTCTGGGAAGTCATTCTGCCGCTCTCGCTGCCGGGTCTGGCGACCACCGCCATTCTGACCTTGGTTTACTGTTGGAACGAGTTCCTCTTCGCCCTGTCGTTCACCCTGGGCCCCGAGCGACAGACGGTGCCGGTGGCCATCGCGCTCTTCCGGGGCCAGTACCAGGTGCCGTGGGGCCAGATCCTGGCCGCGGCCGTCGTCGCCACGGCGCCGGTGGCGTTCCTGGTGCTCATCTTCCAGCGCAAGATCGTCCAGGGCCTGACCGCGGGCGCGGTGAAGGGATAGACCGATGGCTTCGATTCGTCTGGAAAGCGTGGGGAAGACTTACCCGAACGGTCACGTCGCGGCGCGCGGCCTCGATCTGAGCATCGCGGACGGCGAGTTCGTGGTTCTCGTCGGACCGTCGGGCTGCGGAAAGAGCACCGCGTTGCGCATGGTCGCCGGACTGGAGACGCCAACGGATGGTCGCATCATCATCGGCGATGCGGACGTCACCAAGTTGCCGCCCCAGGAGCGCGATATCGCCATGGTCTTCCAGAGCTACGCCCTCTATCCTCACAAGACGGTACGTGACAACCTCGCCTTCGGTCTCCGCATGCGACGGACGGCGAAGCCGATCATCGCCGAACGGGTCGAGCACGCGGCACGGACGCTCGGCCTCGAAGAGTTTCTCGATCGCAAGCCGGGGCAGCTTTCCGGGGGGCAGCGGCAGCGGGTCGCGCTTGGCCGCGCCATCGTCCGCGATCCGAAGGTCTTTCTGTTCGACGAGCCGCTGTCCAACCTGGACGCGAAACTGCGGGTTCAAACTCGGGCCGAGCTGGCGCGAATCCACAAGAAACTCGGCGCCACGATGCTGTACGTCACCCACGATCAGGAGGAAGCGATGACGTTGGGCGATCGCGTAGCGGTCCTCAACGAGGGGAAACTCCAACAGGTGGACACCCCGTCCGAGGTGTACTGCCGACCGGCGAACCTGTTCGTTGCCGGCTTCATCGGCTCACCCACGATGAACTTCTTCCGCGGCGCGATTCAGACGCGCGATCGTGCCCAGAGGTTTGAATGCCCAGAGTTCGGGGTCGACTTCGCCGATCAGCTGAGCAACCAAGCACCCGATTCGGTGACGCTGGGCGTCCGACCGCAAGATATCCAGATCTCGGCGACCGCCGCTGCCGATGTGACCGGCACAATCGACGTCGTCGAGCTGCTGGGCAGCGAGCTGTTGTTGCATCTACACCTGGGGGATGAGGCGGATAGTATTCGGGTCATCGTGCCCGAGTCCGCCGCTGTGGCTGAGGATCAGGCCGTCGGTCTGCGCTTCCGACGTGACCGGCTTCACCTGTTCGATGCTCAGCGAGGCGCGAGGCTGCGTTGAACGAGGAAGCCGGGCGGATCGAACGGGCCATGGCGGCGGTGCGCGGAGCGGCGCCGAACGCCAACCGTGACCCGGAACGCCCGACCTTCCACTTCCGGCCGCCGGCACAGTGGATGAACGACCCCAATGGTGCCGTATACCACGGCGGCGGATATCACCTGTTCTATCAGCACAATCCGTACGGAGATGTCTGGGACAACATGCACTGGGGCCATGCGACCAGCCCGGACCTGGTGCACTGGGAGCACTTGCCGATCGCTCTCGCGCCCGCTACGGAGTTGGGTGAGGATCACTGTTTCTCAGGCTGTGCCGTTGTGCCGAGCGATGGACCACCCCTGATCTTCTACTCCAGCTTCTCGCGGAACTGGCAGCGGCGGGCCGCCCAGCAGTGGGCGGTCCACTGCGATCACGAGTTCCGGCAGTTCCAGAGGTCGCCGGCGAACCCGGTGCTGAGTCTGGAGACACACGGGGTTCCGGAGTTCCTAGGAGACTGGCG
>JASFLD010000383.1:0-4738 GCA_050118275.1 Gemmatimonadales bacterium | reverse complement strand
CAACGAGTCCATCTTCTTGTCGAACTCTACCTCGAGCTCGGCCTCGACGACCCCGCGGTGCGCGTCGGACGCGGCCAGACCCGCCATCTCACGCAGCGTCAGCCACAAGTCGAGCCGATCCTCGGCGAGTTCCACGATCTCCGCCGAGACGGTCATCCGCTTGAGCTTCTTCTCCGCGTCGATCGCGTAGATAAAGGGCTTTTGACCGTTGCGTTCCTCCGGCGCGATGTCCAGATACTCGGCGAAGGGAACCAACTCCTCATCATCCGCATCCGCCGACACCTTCTTGAAGTGCTTCTTGAAGCGCGCCTCCGTCGCCGCCCAATCGGCGATCGTCAGGGGCAGCTCCATCATCTGCTCCTGACCCTCTCCGTCCACGTACCTCAGCTCATATGTTGGCCACTTGTCGTCCTCCGCCGGGTTCCCGTCCAGGATCAAGCGGTCGCTCAACTCGTCGCCCCCGTCCGGATCGTACACCATGAACGGGAAGGCTCGACTCTCCAGCGACAGCCGAGCGGCCTGCGTCGCCTGGTCGTCGCCCAGACCATGCTCCGGCGGGCACGGGCAGTGCAGGATGAACACCGCCGGATGCCGGCTGTTCAACCCCTTGATCACGCCGGCCAACAGGTGGGAGGGCAACGCCTGTGACGACTGCATCACGAACGTCCCGCGGTGCGCCATGGCGATCAGCGCCATCTCCTTCCGCGTCTCCTCCTTGCCGTGCTGGTCCTTGCCGAACGCCGCCATATCCGAGACCTGTCCGGTGAACCCGCTCGTGCACGCCTGGCCGCCCGTGTTCGAGTAGACCTGCGTGTCGAGCACGACGATCCGGATCGGCTTGCCGGACGCCATCAGACGGGACGCGTTCTGGAAGCCGATGTCGAGCATGGCACCGTCGCCACCCACCGCGAAGATCGGCGGACAGAGGCGGAATTCCTCATCGCTGAACTGCCGCCAGTCGAACTTCGCAAAGAACTTCTCGTGGGCGTCGACATCGTACTCGCCCGCCAACTCCAGCTCGGCGCGCCGGATGGCGACGAAACCGTCGCCCATCTTCCGCATGTGCCCCTCGAATATGCCGATGGCGATCGAGGGTGCGTCCTGGAACAGGTGGTTCGTCCACGGGAACGGATAGGGGTTGTACGGATACGTGCTGCCCCAAACCGACGAACAGCCCGTGGAGTTGCTGAAGCCGGTGACCGAACGCCCACGTCCGCTTGGACCCTCCGTGTATCGCCAGTGCAGATCCTTCAGGTCACGGATCATCTTGGCGATCCGCCGCACGTCCTCCTTCTTCGAATCCTCCAACGGCACGTCGATCTCGCCACCCGCCGCCGCGCTCACCAGGTCGAGATCGGCATCGGAAGCGAGCAGCCCGCGAGCCTTCGCATCGAGCTGGGCGATCAGGTCCTCCAGACGCTTCACGTGCGTCGCGACCCGCGGCAACATCACCGCATTCACCGCCGCCAACACCAGGTGGATGCCGGTCTTTTCGCCACAGCCCATGCACGCTCCATCGCCGCCGAAGATCGAGCGGTAGTTGTCCTTCTTCAGCAACATCGAAGACAACACGCCGATTCCCTCGTCCAGGTTGGCGATGTTGACGTAGCGGTCGTCGGTGTCGGGCAACCACTCCCACAGCTTCCAATTGCGGCGCAGCTTGTCGATCACCTCCTCGTCCTGCTTCACCGTGATCAGCGCCTGATCCGGGCAGACCTCGACGCAGAGGTTGCAGCCCTTGCAGGCCTCGGGATTCACCGTGATCGACAGCAGGCCGCCCGTCCCCTTCTCCTGCGACTCGGGGACCTCGAAGAACGGCGCCGTCTTCGCCAACGGGAAATCGGCCAGCGCCGAGTAGACCGGCGCGAACTCTTGATCGAGCTCCTTCCGCCTGTCGGCGTCCCAACCCAGCTTGTCGACGACCTGCTTGTAGGCCTGCGACAGGACGTCTGCGAACGTCGTGAACGGCACCCCCTTCATGATCTTGCGCGATTCGTTCGCCAGATGCTTGCTGATCTGGCGGAGACGATCGAACGAGCGGCCGTTCTCGGACGCGACGATCGCCGCATCGATCACCTGCTCCACCGTGTTCACCACCCCGGGGATGGCCGCATCCGGACACACCGTCCAGCACTGGCTGCAACCGGTGCACTTTTCCGCGATGAATTCCGGTACCTCGAACCTTACGTCCGTCATGTCGCGGATCGTGCTGGTCGCCGCCGGTATCGCGCTCAACGCGGCGAACGGATCGGCGATCGGATCGGCGCCCGTCTTGTACAGGTAGGCGACCTGTTCCCAGAATCGACCCGGGTTGCCGAATCCGTCCCGCCAGCCGGCACCGTCCAGCACCGCCGGCATCTGCGGCGTGCGCGTCACCTCGTCGCCTTCGGCCTCCAGACCCGAGTAGTCGAGCTCGATCGCCTCTTGGAAGCCGCGGCGGATCACCCGCACGTTGTCCTCGACCACCCGCTCGCCCAAGTGACCAAACTTCTTGTTCAGCTGCGCCCGGATCCCCTCGAACAGCTTCTCCTCGCTCAGCGCCTCGCGCTCCATCAGCGGCGCGCCGCGGAAGAATCCGCCCATGAACGCGGCACCCTGCATGCGGTAGCGCAGCTCCGGGTCGGAGGCCTCCTCCATCGCGATCTTGAAACCATCCAGGCTGTAAACCTTCAGCCGCTTCTCTTTGATCTCGCGCCGCGCCGACGCCGGAAACGTCTCCCACAGATGCTCGGGCGTCATGTCGCTCTGAATGATGAAGACGCCGCCTTCCGCCAGACCGGCCAGCGGATTCGAGTGTCGGAACACGTTCGGGTCTGGCGACAGAACGACGTCGACGTGCTTCAACTCCGCGTTCAATCGGATGGGTTCCTTCGCCAGCGTGCCGTAGAAGGTCGTCGGCTGGCCCTTCTTCTCCGAGCCGTACTTCGGGTTGGCTTTGATGTGCCAGCCGAGCAACTCGAATGCCGTCATCGCCAGGTTCTTGCCCGTGGTGATCGCGCCCCAGCCACCGATCGAGTGGATGCGGATCGACACCGAGCCCTCCGGCATCAGGTTGATGTCACCGGCGGGGTCGAGCGCTAGTTCAGACAGATCGGGATACGACTCCAGCAGCCGCTCCTGCCAGATCTGCAACTTCGGAAGACGCGTTCCCTTGCGGATGAAGTCGATACCCAGATAGAAGACCCGCTTCCCACGACCCTCCGGCAGCATGTTCTCCACCGCGGCGGCGAGGTCGCCCGGCTGCAGGTCGCGGCTGCCCATTCCGTACACGCCCGAGTAGAACTCCGGCACCTCATCAGCCTTGAGCGCCGCCAGACCCTTGTGCGGCAACGCGCCGTTTCTGGCGCGGCCGTTCTCCACCGCCTTACCCATGGCGGCACGGATCTCGCGCAGCACTGGAAGATCGACGGCCAGCGGCTGGTCCGTGCGCTCGAGTACCGCCACCGCCTTCTTGCCGCGCAGCAAGTTGGAAATCAGATCCGCGGGGAACGGGCGGAACATCACGACGTTCAAGACGCCGACTTTCAGTCCGCGCGTCTCGCGTAGGTAGTCGGCCACCGCCTCGGCATTCCAAACGACGGAACCCTGCCCGACCAACACGTAGTCCGCGTCTTCCAGCTTGTAGCCCATGGCACGCGCGTAGTGCCGGCCGGTCAACTCGCCGTACTCGCGCATCGCCTGGTCTGCCAATTCCTGAACGTGATCGAAGAAGAACGGCCGCTGGGCCGCCACACCCTGCGCGTAGCTGTCCTGGTTCTGGACCACGCCGATCATCGCGGGGTAGTCGAGATCGAACACCTCCGGGATCCGCCGACGCTTGTCGCCGAACACCATTCGTTGGGCCGGCGTCACGGAATCGATGATGTCGGAAGGATCCCCCAGATACTGCTTGATCAACTCGCGCTCCGGCAGCATCACCGACTCGATGACGTGGCTGGTGAGGAATCCGTCTTGCGCGCACACGCCCGGGTTCAGCGACAGCTCGGCGATGCGGTGAGCGATCACATTGAGATCGGCCACCTCCTGCACGTTCTTGCCGAACAACTGAAAGAACCCCGTGTCATCGATTGCATGGTAGTCGTCGTGACCGGCGTGCACGTTCAGCGCGTGCTTGGTCATCGCCCGGCAGGCGATGTTGAGCACGTACGTCAGGCGCTTGCCCACCGCCGCGTAAAGCGACTCGTGCATGTAAGCTATGCCCTGCCCGCTTGAGAAATTCGTCGCGCGCAGGCCTGTCATGCTCATACCGGCCGTCACAGCAGCGGCCGCGTGCTCGCCCTCGGGCTCGAAGAAGATGAGCTTCCTGCCGTTCACGTTCAGCTTGCCGGCAGCCACTGCCGCTGCCCAGCCCTCGCCCATCTGTGTCGACGGCGTAATCGGATATGCTCCGGCGCCTTCGCTACCCGCCGTCTCCATCGCGACGACGGCCTCGCTGCCGTCCATCGCCATGCGCGTCCCCGGGTACTTCGGAGCTTCCGGCTTAGCTTTCTCTTTCCTCAGAATCATGCGACTTCACTCCGTAAAGGTTGGGGCATGTCGGAAAACTGCTGGCCCTCCAGCCAGATGATCGCCCCCGTCGGGCAGCGCTCGGTGGCCTTCGGGTCCGCGAGGTCGTTCTTGCTGTAGTCGATTACGGCCAGACCATCCCTCATCTCGATCAGGCCCGGCTCCGCGTCCTGCACGCACAAACCACAGCCCGTGCACGCGACTTTGCAGATCTCTTCCGCCTCGTCACCCT
>JASFLD010000382.1:0-4742 GCA_050118275.1 Gemmatimonadales bacterium | reverse complement strand
ATCCGCAGCGCCCCACCGCTCTACAACATCTACGACGACCGCTCTGAAGGGTTCGCGACGGGGATGGAGGAGATGATGATGCACGCCGGTCTGTACGACGGCTTCCCCCGCTCGCGCGAGCTCGTCTGGATCATGCTCGCGCAGCGGGCCGCGCGAGCGCTGGCCGGTCTCTACCTGCACGGTGGCGAGTTCACGATGGAAGAGGCGGTGGAGTTCGCGGGGCGATGGACGCCCCGGGGTTGGCTGCCCGACGCCGACCTGGTCCGGTTCGAGCAGCAACTCTACCTCCGCCAGCCGGGCTACGGCACCAGCTACCTGACGGGAAAGATCCAGCTCGAGGCGCTGATGTCCGAGGTGGCGCTGGAGCGGGGGGACACGTTCACGATCGGGAGCTTCTTCGACGATTACTTCAACGCCGGCGTCATTCCGCACACGCTGGTGCGCTGGGAGATGACCGGCCAAAAGGATCCGATCCTGATGGCAGGCGGGGACGGGGGGTGACGACGCCGCTCCGTCATCACGGCGCCGCCGGACGCCGTTGAATTAACACATACCATCACCAAAGTCATCGACGGTCCCGCCGGCGAGAGCCCGGTGCCGGACTACCTGCGTGGCTATGGACTGGATCACTCCGCACGCAAGACTCTCACCGGGTCCGCCCGACTGGCGCGCCGGGCCGGCACGTACGCCGCCAGGGCGCCGGTGAGGACCAGAACGAGCATCCCGGCGGCGAAGGTGACGGGATCGAGCGCGGACACGCCGAACAGGAACCGCGACAGGCCTCTTGCGATCAGGAACGCGCTGGCCAGGCCGATGGCTCCGCCCAGCACTACCAGCCGCATGCCACCGCGCAGCATGAGCGCGACGACTCCGTGGGGCGCGGATCCCAAGGCCATGCGGATCCCCATCTCCCTCGTCCGCAGCGCCACCGCGAAGCTCACGACCCCCCAGAGTCCTACGGCAGCGAGTAAAAGCGCCAACCCGGCGAGGAGGCTGGACAGCAACGCCGACAGTCGCCGCGCGATGTGCATGATCCCGACGTGCTCGGCCATGGTGGTGCTCTTGGTGACGATGACGTCGGGGTAGGTGTTGCGGAGGAGCCGGTGCAGCGCCCTCGCCGTCGCGGCCGGATCGCCGCTGGTCGTGGCCAGCACGGTGATCCACGAGTTGAACTCTTGCGCGAACGGAAGGTAGATGAAGGGACGAGGGCTCTCTTCCAAGTTGCGGATCTTGGCGGTCCGGGCGACGCCGATCACCATCGGATCCGCGAAGCCGGGGGCGTCCAGATGTATGGTACGGCCGAGAGCGCTCTCTCCCGGCCAGAACTGCCGGGCCATGGCATCGTTGATGATCGCCACCGGCGCCCCGTCGGCGCGGTCCTGGCCGCCGAAGTTTCGACCCTCCACGAGCGGGATCCCCGCCGCCGCGAAGAAGCCTGAATCGACCGACGTGAAGTCGACGCTGTGCGCGGAACGTCCTCCCGGCGGTTCCACGCCGTCGACGGTCACGTCGATGATCATTCGGTTCAGCGTGTTGAGGTGCGGGTTCGAGATCGCCCCGACGCGCGTGACACCCGGTACGCTGCGCGCCTGCTCCAAGAAGGTCGTCGTCAGTTGCAGACCCTCTTCGTCCGAGTATTGCTGAGCCGGAACGATGAACGAGAGAAACGCCGTCGGCTCGTATCCGAAGCCCGGATCGACCATCCGGGTCGCGTCGAAGCTCCGGATGAACAGCCCGGCGAATACCAAGAGCGTGACCGAGATTGCCATCTGGCCCGCAACGAGGATCCGGCTGAGTGCGACGCTCTTGGGCCGGCCAGCTTGGGCGCTGTCGCTCTTCAGAGTGGGAGCCACGTCGGCGCGACTGGCTAGCAGCGCCGGAACGAGTCCCACGGCCGCTCCGGTCGCCAGCGAAACCACGGTCGTGAAGCCGAGGACCGTCCAGTCGACGCTCAGATCCAGCCCTACGGGGATCAAGAACGATCTGGGGAGCGATTCCACCACGCGCAACATCCATGGGGTGAGGAACAACGCGACCCCACCGCCGACGACGCCTAACAGCGCGCTCTCGGTCATGAGCTGTCGGACGAGCCGGCCCCGCTTGGCGCCCATGGCCAGGCGGAGGGCCATCTCCTTGCGCCGGTCCACGCTTCGTGCCAACAGCAGACTGGCCACGTTAGCGCAAGCGATGAGGAGCACGAGTGCGACCGCACCCAAAGCCAGGAAGTTGACCGATCTCACCATTCCGTCGACGGCCGGATTGAACACGACATTCTGGGCAGGCACGGCCACGAGGCTGTCTCCCACCTGCCACACTCCGGGGAAGGAATTTTGGAGGTAATCGGAAAGCGAAGCGAGCCGACCCTGTAGATCTGACAACCGGACGCCCGGCGCCATGCGACCGACGGCATTGAAGCCGTTGGACCCCCGAGATGCGAGAGGATTCTCTTCCAGCGGCATCAACTGGCCCAACATCATGATGGGGGCGAAGAAGGCGGGTTGGATGCCGCGGAGCGAACCCGGGAAGTCCTCGCTTGCCACCCCGACGACCTCGTAGTCGCGGCCCGCGAGGCGCAACGACGTTCCCACGACGCCGAGATCGGAGCCGAACGCGCGTTGCCAATAATCGAATCCGAGAACGACCACCGGGTGCGCGCCCGGAGCAACATGATCTTCGGGCAATATCGGCCTGCCGAGGTGGGCGCCGACGCCCAGCATGCTGAAGTAGTCGCCGGTCACCAACTCCCCCACCAGGGCTTCAACAGCGTCTCCCAGGTCCGTTTGCGTGAAGACGTACTGATAGCCCTCGAGCTGCGACAGCGTTCCCGAAGTCTGCTCCTTCAGCTCCAGATAGTCGGGGTAGTTCAGCTCGCCGAAGGGTCTACCGGCCCGGTCGCGATAGATGTTGACCAACGTCTCCGGTTTTGCGAGGGGAGTTTCGCGCAGCAGGATGGCATTGACCAAACTGAAGATCGTTGTGTTCGCTCCGATGCCAACGGCGAGGGAGATGAGCGCGACAGCGGCGAAGCCGGGGCGCTTGCGCAGCATGTGCAGGCCGAAGCGGATGTCCTGAAGCAGCGTTTGCATTCTGTCCCGTCTCCCGGTCCCCGAACTGGCCTATGAGCATACGGGCGCCGAGAACGACGGTGGCAAACGCTATGCCAGCGTTTCTGGGCCTAGTGCATTGTCTTGCATGTACTTACTGGGTCCGCGCCGGTTCCGGGCACGGCGGTCGCTGTTCGATTGTGGCACGGCGGTGCGCGGATCTGGAATGGTCGCCAGCGGATACGGTAGCGAGACCGTTTCGTTTCCGTCCCTTGCATGTCCGTTCCTCGCCAGGGCTCGCCCCGATCCCTATGTTAAGCATCTACGGATTACGTATTTAGCGCTCACAACGCACTTGACGGTCCGGCCGTCTTCCGGGCCGCGGCGTTGTCAGCGTTCGCATGCGGCCATTCTGGGGAGGGTACTGCCGTGATAGGCAATTTTTCAGGCTTTGAGGGCGGCGGCCGGCCGATCGAGAAGATCGACCTGCGCGACCTCGATCTCGGCCGGATCCGGCGCGTCATGCGCTGGGGACTCTGGCTGTTTGGAGCGATCCTGGTCTGGACGGGGCTGAACTGGGCGCAGATCTTCTATACCGACTTCCTCTGGTTCCAGAGCATCGGTCACGAGGCGGTCCTGGTGAAGATCGTCACGACCAAGGTCGTCATCTTCGCTCTGGCGGTGGCGGCCTTCCTCGCGCTGGCGCTGCCCAACCTGTACGTGGCGGCCCGCGCTACCGATCTGCCGCCGCGGCCCGGCGCGGCGCTACAGCCGCCGGACTACCACTTCGCGCACAAGTTCCTGGTCCGTGGTGCGGTGGGCGTCGCCGTGCTGATCGGTCTGGCGTTGGCCGCGCACCCGACATCGCAGTGGGAAAGCGTTCTGCTGTTCCTGAACCGCGTCCCGTTCGGCCAGACGGACCCGATCTTCGGCCGCGACTTCTCTTTCTTGATCTTCACGCTGCCGGCCGTGCGGCTCGTGCACGGCTGGTTGATCGCCGCGGTCACCAGCGTGGGGCTGATCGTCCTCGCCTTCCACTACCTGACCGGCCGGCTGCGAGGCGAGCCGCAGTTCTGGGTGGGGGCGCGGACGCAGCTGGCCGTGCTGCTCGCCGTGTTCTTCCTGCTGGTCGCCGTCGGCCACTGGCTGGGACGCTACGAGCTGCTCTACTCGCCCACCGGGACCGTGTTCGGCGTGGGTTACACCGACGACCACGTCAACCTGCCGGGCCGGGCGCTGCTGACGGTGGTCGCCGTGGTGACCGCCGGGTTCGTGCTGGCCGGCGGCGTGTTCTCTCGACGTAATCGCTGGATCGTCGGGCCGGTGGCCATCTGGTTCGTCCTGCTGCTCCTGGTGGGAAGCCTGGCACCGTGGCTTGTGCAGCGGTTGCGAGTCGAGCCGGCCGAGCTGGCCTTGGAGCGCGACTACCTGGCCAGCAACATCGAGTTCACGCGCAACGCCTTTGGACTGGCGGATCTGGAGTCGCGCGACCATCCGGCGCGCGGCGCCATCGAGGCTCAGACGGTCGCCGACAACCGCGGCACGCTCCGCAACGTGCGGCTCTGGGACGAAGGCCCGCTGCTGCAGAGCTACAATCAGATCCAGTTCTTCCGCCTCTATTACGACTTTCTGGCGGTCCACACCGACCGCTACACGGTGGACGGCGAGCTGCGGCAGGTGATGCTCGCCACGCGCGAG
>JASFLD010000381.1:0-4754 GCA_050118275.1 Gemmatimonadales bacterium | reverse complement strand
GGAGGTGCCGCGGCCCGAATCGGCGCCCGCGGGACCGTTGGACTACGAGGACCGGCTGCTGCTGCGGTTGGATGACCACCTGGCGTTTCTGCGGGTGGACGCGATCAAGTACATCGAGGCCGCCGGCGACTATTCCTACGTGCACACGAGCGACGGAAAGCGGCGACTGGTCCACAAGCCTCTGAAGCAGTGGGAGAATCGGCTGCCCGAGAATTACTTCTTGCGAATCCACCGCTCAACGATCGTGAACATGGAGCACGTGCGTCGCCTCGAGCCCTGGTCCAATTACAGCTACCTCGTGTACGTCGGCGGTGTGGACGAACCCCTGGTCATGAGCCGCCGTTATGCCGGCAAGGCGAAAGAGCGGCTGGGTTAACGCCGTAACTGGAAACGGCGACGTCCCGGATCTAGGTGCTCGTCGTAATGAACGCGGGGTCGGCAAGGACGACCTTGCCGAGATTGCGGCGCGCGTGAAGGTAGGTGTGCGCCTCGATGGCGCCTTCACGGTCGAGACGAACCGCGCGATCCAGCACGGGTCTCAGCTCGCCTGCGATCACGGCTCGAAAGATCTCCTCGAGCGCCGGTCGCAGGATGCTCTCCTTAGCGCCCAGGTGTAGCAGATGAACGCCGAAGACGCCGAGGTTCGGTTCGACCAGTGACGCCGGATGGAAACGGGGCGTGCGCAGCCAGGCCCTCACGGCCCGCAGCCAGCTTCGTCTCGTTTTCGGCATCGCCTCGCTCAACCCGTAGAAGACCAGGCGCCCCAAGGGAGCGAGAAGTCTACGACAGGCGCCGGTAGCCCGGCCGCCCACCGGGTCGAGCGCGATGTCGAGGCCGCGCTCACCCAAGAGCTCGCGTGTGGCCGTCTCCCAATCGCCGCGCGAGTCGAAACAGGCCACGCCACCCAATCCGTCCTCGACGAAGGTCCGTTTCTCGGGCGTGCCCGCTGTCCCGATGACACGCAGGCCGTGACGCACGGCGAGCTGCACCGCCGCCGTTCCGACGCCGCCGCCGGCGCCGAGGATCAACACCGTCTCACCTCGGCGGGCGTTCGCCGCCTCGAAAAGACAGATCCAGGCGGCGAGGAAGGCCACGGGGATCGCCGCCGCCTGCACGGGTGTGAGGACTTCGGGGTAGTGGAAGAGGTTGGCGGTGGGAAGCACGACGTCCCGGGCATAGCCGCCGTACCGGAGCAGGCCGACGGCACGATCGCCTTCGCGCCAGCCGCTTGTCCCGCGGCCCACGCGGACCACCTCGCCCGCCACCTCGAAGCCGGGACTGTAGGGCCGTTCGGGCACGGTCCCGTAAAGCCCGGCCCGCATGGCCAGATCGGCGAAGTTCACCCCGGCCGCTCTGACCTTGAGGTGAACCTCGGAGGGGCCCGGGTCGCGGAGCGGGACCTCCCGCTCCACCAGCACTTCGGGCGGGCCGTGACGTTCGATCAGGATGGCGCGCGTCGTGGCTGACTTTACGCTCATAATCGTCTGCCTCCGCCCGGCTAGCAGTCGTCACTCACGTCGTCAGTCACGTTCCCGCACGAAGGCGATCTCCCGGACACGTCCGGCATCGACGCTCAGCCCGACCACACGGCCCTGGGCATCGCGCTCGAAATGCAGTGCCAACCCGCCCAGTCTGAACTCATCGGGCGCCACGGCGGCAAACGGATCGGCGATCCCGATCAAGTACAGCGAGTCCTGCTTGACCACGAGGTCCCACGTCGCGTCCAGCTCTTCGCTGTAGTAACTGCCGGCATAGACAGCCAACTGCGCGGCGCCGGGTTGGAAGGCTGGCCTGGCCTGGCGTTCGGTTTCGGGCCCCGCCTCTCGCTCGGCGGCCTCGGATTCGGACGCGGGCTCGAGTTGGTCGGCCAGGTACAGATCGGCGACCCGATAGGCGAGGGCGGTTGGGTTCATCGGCGCCAGGTTGCAGAGGCAAGCGACGCTGAAGTGTTGATCGGGGAAGCGGAGAAGTTGAGCCCTGTATCCGCCCAGAGCGCCACCGTGCTCGATGGTCCGCAGACCGCGGTATTCGCCGATCTGCAGCGCCGCAGCGTAGTTGAGGGTATCTCCGCTGTTGAGTATGCCACGCACCAACATGGCTTCGATCAGACGGCCCTTTCCCAACTGGTTGTCGTAGAAGTTTCGATCCCAGTAGAGCAGGTCATCGACCGAGGTGTACAGCCCGCCCGAACCGACCTGTGCGAAGTTGCTCGTGTTCAAGGCGATGGAACCGTCCGGCCGTTTCAGGTGACCCAGCACGCGATTCTCGACGATATGGGTGTAGTCGTCGTGGAAGTGTGTGTGGGTCATGCCCAGCGGCTGGAAGATGTTCTCTGCGGCGAACTCGCGCAGCGACTTGCCGGTGGCCCGTTGAAGGATGACCGACAGCAAGAAGTAGCCTGAATTCGAGTACAGATACTCATCGCCCGGCTCGAAGTTGAGCGCCCGCTGTCGCGCGATCATCTGCAGGGCGTCTTCCTGGGTGTGGATGTCCTCGATGTTCTCGCCGGCCAGGCTCCACAGCGTCAAATAATCACGCAGCCCGCTGGTGTGATGGAGTAGATGCCGCACGGTGATGGTCGCGCCGTAGTCGGGGATTTCCGGCACGTACGTTCGGATGTCGTCATCGAGCGACAGGTGGCCCTGTTCGGCGGCGAGCATGATGCTGGCTGCGACGAACTGCTTGGACGTGGAACCAATGTAGAAGACCGATTCGGGAGAAAGCGCCACGCCCAGTTCGAGGTTCGCCATCCCGTAGCCACGGCGATAGACGAACCGGCCATCCTTTATCACGCCGAGTGCGCAGCCCGGTGAATCGGTGCGATCCCACTCGGCGAAGATTTCGTCCACCTGGCTCGGGAGCTGCGCTTTCTGGCTCTCCTGAGCGTCGGCGCCGCTCGTCGCCGCGAGTGCTCCGAGCGCCAGGCCGAGCACCGTGAACGGGATGGGGGGTCTGGCAAACAGCGACATCATCTTGGTTCTCCGGTCGGGTTTTCGTTCGTCTTTCGTCGGCACTCGGGACCTCAGCGCCGAGCAGGTGACACGGCCGGCGCGGGCCGTTCGCCGGATCAAGGGGCTCAAAGCTCCGCCAGGCGGTACAATGACAGGAAGAGAGCGCACGCGAGGACCAGCCCGATCAAGATGGCCCATTTGACGGGCGTCGCGAGGCGTCGGTCGCGATCGAGGGCGACGCCCACCCGAGCCGCGATCAGTACGACGCACCCGACCAATACCATGTCCCAGAAGAATTGCCAGGCCATCGCGGTATCTATCTGGGCGTCGTGCGGACGGCGACGAACGCGATCTCCACGTTGGCGCCACCTGGAAGCGCCGCCACCGCCACGGTGGTTCGGGCAGGTGGATTCTGCGGGAAGTACTCGCCGTAGACTCGGTTCATGGTGCCGTAGTCGTTCACATCGGCCAGGAAGACGCTGCCCTGCACGACGTCGCTGAATGCCAGCCCGAGCTCGGCAAACAACTCCTCGTATGACTCCATGATGTTGCGAACTTCGGCTGCGGTCCGACCCTCGGTCAGGGTGCGCGTCTGATCGGTGACGCCCACCTTACCCGAGAAGTAGTAGGTGTCGCCGGCGCGGACGACGCCGCTGTAGGGCCGGTCCGGCAGCTGGCTATGTAGGGTCTCGCGGTCCGGTGGCGGTGCTTGGCAGCCGGAGACGGCCAGGGCTGCGACGAGAACGACACTCCGAGGAATCATCTGGGTCCCCTCGGCTCGCGTTTGGCGGCTGCATCGGGATAGCGATCAGATTGGCCATTATAAGGCGGCTGCCGCGGGCTCAACAAGCGGGGCGTCGCGATCGCGAGGACGGGTGGATATGGGAACCGGGAACGTAGCGAATGCGAAACTTCGGAGTCGCCGGGAGCGTAGTCGATCGTAACGGGCAGGTGGGATGGCATGATAGGTCCTCGACGGACCGTTTTGGATGGGTGACAAGGAGAGGATCATGCTTCCGCCTCGCCACCGCCGCGCGCTGGCGCGGTGTCCAGGCACCGATTGCTGCTTCAGCGTCGATCCCACGCTTCTATTCTTCCTAGTCCTCATTGGGATGCCGTTCGTGGCGGCTGGATCCGTCAATGCACAGGAAGATGTCATCGCCTTCGATTCTGATCGCTGGGTGGTATTGAACGGCGAGCAAGCGGATCGCTTCGGCCGTCGCTGTTTCAGCGGTGCGGCCTATCTGAAAGATGTCGAGTTCGAGAACGGGGTGATCGAAGTCGATGTGGCCGTGAACGGATCGCGCTCGTACCCCGGTCTGATCTTCAGGCTCCAGTCGCCGAGGGACTACGAGCGCGTGTACCTGCGTCCGCATCGCGCCGGCCTGTATCCGGACGCGATACAGTACGTGCCCGTCAGCAACGGGATTGCCGGCTGGCAACTGTATAATGGCGACGGCTTTACCGCCGGGGCACAGATTCCAAAGGGAGAGTGGCTGCGCCTCAGGTTGGAGGTGAGCGGTGAGCAGGCGCGGCTGTACCTGGACGGGGGCGGTGGACCCGCCCTGGCGATGACACACCTGGGGCATGGATCGAGCCGGGGCTCGATCGGCGTACTGGGGCCGCGTGATGGGACGGCCTGCTTCTCGAATTTCAGATATCGGCGCGACGACGGTGTGGCATTCGAGGCGGCGGCGGAAGTCATGGCGGCGCCGGGGACGTTGCTGGATTGGGAGATCTCGCGCGTCTACCCGGCGTCGCGGGTGAATCGTGAGGTGTATCCGCATTTCTACGCGATATTTC
>JASFLD010000380.1:0-4755 GCA_050118275.1 Gemmatimonadales bacterium | reverse complement strand
CCAGGTTCCGAGGACGATGTCACCGGCCGAAACGAGCAAGGCGGCGCCGGGATTGACCAGGCTGGTCTTGACGTGCGAGTCGGAGTTCCCCTCCGCATGCCGGTAGGACGGTTCTTCCGCGGGGACCAGATCCGTCAGTTTCCACTCGATGTCGCTGGCCACGTCGGGATCGGCGCCCTCGTTGACGGTCAGGCCGCAGGTGGTGTGGAAGGACCACAGGTGAGCCACTCCCTCGACGACTTCGGTACGGCGGACCGCTTCGCGCACCTGGCGCGTGATGTCGATGAGTTGGTTCCTACGAGCGGTGCGAATCTCCAGAGTTTGCATGCTGGACGTCCGTCTCGTCGGTCTTTGGTTCGGGCTCGCCCTCGCCTTCGGCCTCGGCCTCGGGTTTCGCCCCCGCAGTGGATTCCGGCTCCTCACCTACTTGAGCGCGGCTCGGAGCGGATGCCGGCTCGACACCCGCCCCGCCGCTGCTCGGGCTCGTCCGTTTCGGGGTGATGGTCACTTCCGCGTCGCTCTCCGACTCGTCCGCTTCCTCCTCTTCCACCACGACCTCGGCCTCGCGCGTCGACTCGGATGCGTAGGGCGACCCTTCAACGTCCGACGCCGGCCTCGCTGCCGTCTCCGCCGGCCGGGGCGGGATGCGCGTGATGGCGTCGCGAGCGTCAGCCTCGCGACCGGCCCGCGCGATCTCGGACTTGACCTCGTTCATCGCCTTCTGGAATTCCCGCAGGCTCTTGCCGAGGGTTTGCGCGATGCCCGGGAGACGACGTGGGCCAAAAAAGATGAGAGCGATCGCGAGGATCACTACGAACTCTGTCCAGCCGATGTTGCCGATACCCATTTCACTGCGCCCGGACTAGGATGACAAATGCCGCCACATCACGCACAACACACCCGCGCACAACACGCAATATAACGCCGCGAGATCGGGTTGGGGAAAGCCGCGCCACTGCGCCCCCTTCACCGCCGGCGTCAGGCTCCGTCCGCGGCGGGCTCATAGGCGCAGAACGGGTCCGATTCCATCGGATCTCCGGTCATACCGTAAGCGCGGGCCCGCGAGCCTCCACACAGCCAGCGGAAGTCGCAGACGCCGCACTTTCCCTTCAACGCATCCATGTCGCGGAGCTCGGCTAGTCGAGGCGAGTTCCGATACAGGGTCGAGAGGGGCTCGTCGCGGACATTGCCCAGAAGCGGGTACGGCAAAAAGCCTGCCGGATAGACTTCACCCTTGTGGGAGACGAAGATGACGCCGTTTCCGTCCCGCACGCCGAAGCCCATGCGCATGGCGAGCTTGTCGATCTCGTCGGCCGACACCCCCTCGGCAAGCTTGCGTTGCATCCAATAGCGGCGGTAGTGGGGAGCCTCGACGGTGCCGACGTGGAAAGGGGCGCCCTGCGCGACGTCGTAGACCCAGGCGAAGAGATCCTCCACCTCTTGGGCCGTTGGAATGCCGAGCTCTTGGCCACGTCCCACGGGAACGAGCAGGAACAGACTCCAGCGGCGGACGGGCGGCGCGAATTCGCGGCTCAGCAGATCGTACATCTCGGTCAGGTGGGGCAGCGTGTCGCTGGTCACGGTCGTGTTGATCTGCACGGGAATGTTGAATTCGCGCGCCCAACCGAGAGCCTGCACGGAATTCTCGAAGGTGCCCGAGACCCCGCGGAACGCATCGTGGATCCGCGCCGAGGGCCCGTCCAGGCTGGTGCCCATGGCCGAGATGCCCAGCTCCTTGAAACGCCGGACCACCTCGCGGGTCAAGGTAGGCGTGGTGCTGGGCGTGATGCTGACCGGAAGACCGATCTGTCGCCCGTAGCCAATGAGGTCGAAGAGATCGGGCCGCTTCATCGGATCCCCTCCCGTGAGGATGATCATGCTGCCCATCTCCTTCACGTCTCGCATCAGGGCCTTCCCCTGCTCGGTGGTCAACTCGAGGGGGTCGCGATGGGGGATCGCCGAGGCACGACAGTGCTTGCAATCCAGATCACAGGCGATCGTCATCTCCCAGTACACGTTGCGTGGCGCGTGCTCGAAGACGTACCCCGGGTACTGTGTGTTCCTGACCAGTTCTGCCTTCAGGCCCATCCTGACTCCTCATCATCGTAAGACCGGCGCCGCGCCGGCAGTGCGGGGCGCAAAGGTATACCGAATTCCCCTGGGATCACAGGTCGTGGTTTGCGGGGGCGAAAACCGAGCCTGCGGTCGGAGTCGAAGGTCAAGCGCAACCTGCGTTGGGCGGCGACCGTGCGACTCGCTGGCGCGTTTCAGGCCACGCCGACGGGCTGACGCCAGCGTCCGTCGTCGCCACCCAGCGCCTTCAGCGCCTCGGGGCCGTAGAACATCTCGATGTACTTGGCCTGGATCGGCGTGACCTTCCGCACCGCCCAAACCAGCTCGACGTGGTTCGGCTCGGCTGCCCCGCCGAGCGGCTTCATGTGCGCTTCTTCGGGCGTGCGGTTCCCCTTCCGGTGATTGCACGACGTGCAAGCCGTGATCACGTTCGTCCACGTGTTGTCACCGCCCCGGCACAACGGGAGCAGATGGTCGCGCGTGAGAAACTCGCGGTGACCCAGCTGGCGCCGGTGACGCCCACAGTACTGGCAGGTATAGTGATCGCGCGCGAACAGGAACGTGTTGGTTACGTGCCGGCGAAACCGTCTGGGCACATGCACGAAACTGACGAGGCGGATCACGACGGGTGCCGGTATGATGAACCGTTCGGACCGAAACGGCTTGCTCTCATCGACCTCGAGCGCTTCGGCTTTTTGGTCGATGATGAGCCGAAGCGCACGTCGCACCGAAACGATCGTGAGCGGCTCGTAGGACGCGTTAAGCGTCAGGCACCCCATAGTTTAAATCACCTCTCCTCAAGCGCCACCGAGATCCGTGATATTTTCCCTAACGTAGCCTGTTTGTCAAGCTTCGCGACCCCGCCGAATCCAGCCGGTACACGCCCGGTCGGACCCCAGATTTCGGCCGACTATTTAGACACCCGAGCCGACTTGAATGTGCCGCCGATGCGGAAAGAGAGCGGGAGTGCACCGGGGCGGGCAAAAGTGTGGGATCGATCACATCAGGCTCACGGGATCCCGATCGATCTCCAGCCGCAGCTCGGCGGCGGACATCCGAAAGCGGCGGGCGAAAAAGCTCAGAACGCGCCCCAGCGCGTTGCCATCTGGCGACTTGAGCAGCAGATGCCAGCGCCAGCGGTTCCGCAGGCGGTCGATGGGACAGGGGGCCGGTCCCAGCAGGCTCACCTCTACGATGTTTCGGGACCGGAACAGGCCGGCCAGCCAGTCGGCGGCCCGCTCGGCAGCCTCTTGGACCCTGACCTCGACGGGGCCCGACACGATGAGGTTCGCCAGCCGCACATGGGGCGGATAAGAAGGTCCGGCGCGCTCCTCCAGTTCCCGGGCGGCGAAGCCGTCGTAGTCGTGGGAGAGGGCGAAGCGAATGGCGTAGTGCCCCGGCAAGGCGGTTTGAATGAAGACCTCTCCCCCGGCGGGCCCGCGGCCGGCGCGGCCGGCCACCTGAGTCAGCAGCTGGAAGGTCCGCTCGCTGGCGCGAAAGTCGGGCAGATTCATTCCGACGTCGGCGTTGATGACCCCCACCAGCGTGACACCCGGGAAGTCGAGGCCCTTGGCGATCATCTGGGTGCCGAGCAGGATGTCCACCTCGCGGCGCTCGACCCGGCCGAGGATCTCGTGGTGGGCCCACTTCCCGCTGGTCGTATCGACGTCCATGCGTGCGATTCGTGCATCGACGAACGCTTCACCCAGGACCCGCTCGACCTGCTCGGTGCCCACGCCACGATGGCTCAGGTCCCCCGATTGGCAGGTGGGGCAGTGGGTGGGGACCGGCTCTTGATGGAAACAATGGTGGCAGACCATCCGCGCCGGACGTCGATGCAGCGTGAGCGAGACATTGCAGCGATGGCAACTGAGCACTGAACCGCAATCGCGGCACTGAATGAATGTCGAGTAGCCGCGGCGATTCAGCAGGAGAATCGTCTGCTCGCCCCGGTCCAGTCGCGCGGCCAGCGCCGCGCGCAGAGCGGGCGCGAGCACCAGAGGATCGTGGCGCTGCGGTTCGCGCTCTGTCCTCTGCCGCTTGCGCTCCTGGCGCAGGTCGATGACGTGAACCGTGGGCAGGGGCCTGGCGCCGATGCGTTCGGCCAAGTCGAGCCGATGCCATTGACCACTTTTCGTGTTCCAGTGCGATTCGAGGGACGGGGTCGCCGATCCCAGGATACAGAGCGCACCAGCGCGGCGCGCTCGGACGGTGGCGACATCGCGGGCGTGGTATCGGGGCGCGGGATCGCTCTGTTTGTAGGAACTCTCGTGCTCCTCGTCGATCACGATGGCGCCGAGATTCACTACGGGTGCGAATACGGCAGAGCGGGCACCGATCACTATGCGCTTGTCGCCACGGCGGAGCGCCGCCCAGGCGCGGTATCGCTCGCCCTCGGAGAGCGCCGAGTGGAGGAGCGCGACCGCGTCGCCGAACGCGGCACGGAAGCGTCCCAGCGTCTGCGGTGTCAACGATATCTCGGGAACGAGGACGATCGCGCCGTGACCTCGCTTTGAGACCAGTTCGCGCAGGATTTCGATATAGACCAGCGTCTTGCCCGAACCGGTCACCCCCTTCAAGACGAAGACGCCCGGATCCGGCCGCTCAGCCGCCTTTAGCAGGGTTGCTATGGCCCCTGCTTGTGCCGCCGTGGGCGTCAGCATGGGCGTCTCCGCCCCTGGG
>JASFLD010000379.1:0-4758 GCA_050118275.1 Gemmatimonadales bacterium | reverse complement strand
CCGAACACCGCGACCATCATCGTCCACAGCAGTCGTGCCGGCTCGTCGCCGATGTACTCCTCCGTATACGGCTTCATGACGACGCCGACGCCTTCGTTGGTCTCCGGGTACGCGCTCTCGAGCCGACGCGCAATAGCCGAAAACTCGGCCTGCGCCTGATCGAGCGTCACGCCGTCCTTCAGTCGGCCAAACACCTCCAGCGTATACCCTTCGCCCCTTTCGATCTCCAGCGGGTTCATGCGCAGCGGCACCCACACTTCCTCGGCGATGGGAAAGGCGAACCCTTCCGGCATGACGCCGACGATAGTCGTCTGCTCGCCGTTCACCCGGATGACCTGGCCGACGACGTTCGGATCGCTGGCATAGCGATCGCGCCAGGCGTTGTAGCCCAGGATGATCACCGGTTCGGCCTCGGGTCGGTCCTCGCCTTCGCGGAACAGCCGGCCCAACAGCGGCTGAGCGCCGACCAACTGAAACGCGTTGGCACTGATGAAGGCGCCATCGTAGCGCTCCGGCCGCCCCTCCGATCCCGCGACGTTGACGGTGCCCTGATAGAAGCCGGCGATCCCCTCGAAGCTCGTCTGCTGCTCGCGCCAATCCACGAAGTCGTGGATCGTCACCTCCATCGACTCGATGTCCCGCGCGAGGTTGTTGCGCTCCAGGTGCATCAGGCGGTGCGCCTCCTCGAACGGCAACCCCCGATAAAGAGCGCCGTAGACGATGCTGAACATCGTGGTCGTGAGGCCGATTCCCAGGGTGAGCGCGACGATCGAGATGACCGCCAGTCCGGGGTTCCTGAGAATCATCCGAACCCCGTACCGGACGTTCTTAAGTATGGATTCCATTGTCAGCGTCCCGGGATGGTTGGAGTGAGGGACCGGGCTGAACCCGCACGCACGTGGAAACCCTACGTGCTCCGTGTGCCGCTGGTTTCGCAGAGTCGCCTTCAAACGAGTGGCCGGGCCCGGTCCCTGGATGCAGCGGAATGTTTCCCGGACAGGAACCAGGCGCATCCGGTTACGATTTGGTTTGACCAAATCCGCGCGGCGAGAGTCGGCGTTTGATCCACTCGGTTTCCGAGGCTCGCGCCCTACCGGTGGTCTCTACACACACCGCTACTCGGCCCGCATCGCCACCGTGGGATCGACCCGTGTGCTACGTAGCGAAGGGACGTAGCCCGCCATCCAAGCGACGACGCCCAGAGCCAGCACCACCCCGGCGTAGGTGAGAGGGTCAAGCGGGCTTACCTCGAACAGCATGCTCCCCAGCACTCTCGTCACTGCGGCGGCCAGCGCCAGACCGGTGACGCCGCCGATGACGGCGGCGGTCAGCGAGTCGCGCTGCACCATGCGCCGCACCGCCGCCGGCCTGGCCCCGAGTGCAACGCGGATGCCGATCTCGCGGGTACGCTGTGCCACCGTGTACGCCACCACTCCGTAGATCCCCACGCAGGCCAGGACGAGGGCGATAGCGGCGAAAACGCCCAACACGATCATCGTGAAGCGTCGCTCGCCGACACTCGTGGATATACGCTCTTCGATGGTAGCAAAGGTGACCGGAACGTCGGAGTCGATTCGTCGGACCACCTTCCGCACCCCAGGCGCCAGCGCGGCCGCGCGGCCACGCTCCGGCAACAGCACGGCAGTCATGCTCCAGGATCGAGCGACCCGCTGTCGGTAGTAGAAGTAGTAGGTCGGATCGGCCGGCCGGGTCAGGTCGCGTTGACGAACGTCAGCCACGATCCCAATCACCGTCGCCCACTTGTCCTGGTCCCAGTATTCGTCCATGCCGCCGCCCGTCATCTGCTTCCCGATTGGATCTTCGCCGGGCCACGCCAAATCCGCGAACGCCTGGTTCACCACGACCACGTGCTCGCTTGACTCGCGGTCCCGCTCGTCGAACAGCCGGCCCCGCAGCAGAGGGATGCCCATGACAGAGAAGTAACCGGAGCTGACCAGCTGGTAGTAGCCGGTGACCCCGGGCTGCGGTCCGCCGCGCACGTCGACGAACCCGTTGGAGACGCCTTCCATGGGCGGCCGCGACACCAGGCCAACTTTCGCCACACCAGGCATCGTCTCCAGCTGTCCCAAGAGGGCTTCGTAGAGCGGTAGGCGGGCCGCCCCGTCCTCGTATTTCGATGCGGGCGGGTTAACCGTCGCCGTCAACACGCCCGCGGCGCGAAAGCCGGGCCGCACCTGCAGCACCGTCCAGAAACTGCGGATGAGCAGGCCCGACCCGACCAGCAGGACCAGCGCCAGCGCCACCTCGCCAGCCACCAGCCAGCGCCAGGCGCGCTGCCGAGCCGGGCCTCTTCCAGCGCGTGTCCCACTGCGCAGAGCAGACGCCAGCTGGCGGTCCGCCATCCGGAGCCCGGGGAGCAGCCCGAAAAGGAGCGCCGCGAGCACAGCTACCGCCAACGTGAAAAATAGCACCACTGGATCCACGCCTACCTCGTGCAGACGCGGGAGCGCCGGCATAAGGACCGGGAGCACCCGCACCGCGAGCAGCGCCAGGCCAATACCGATAACGCCGCCGGACATCGCCAGCACTACGCTCTCGGTGAAAAGCTGGCGGACGACGCGGCTGCGACCGGCGCCCAGCGACTGCCTCACCGCCAGCTCGCGCTCCCGCTGGGTGCCCCGGGCCAGCGATGTGCTGGCCAGGTTCGTGCAGGCGATGAGCAGAAGTAGCGCGGACGCGCCGAGAAGGATCGAGAGCGGTCGCCGCGTGTCGCCCACGATCGATTCCTGTAACGGCGTCACGCGCGCGCTGCGCGGGAAGAAGTCCTCGAACGACGTCTCCTCTGCGACGCCGGGATCCGCTTCGAGGAACCCGGCGGTGATGGCGTCCAGCTCGGCGTCTGCCTGTTCGAGCGCGACACCGTCCCGCAATCGACCCAGCACGACGAAGTTATGAGCAGTCCTCGACTGCGTTTGCTCCCGGAGCTCCAGCGGGTACCAGATGTCGATCTTGCCAGGATAGTCGAAGCCGGGTGGCATGACGCCGACGATGCGCATGTTGAAGCCGGACACAGCCAGCCGCCTCGACTCGAGGTCGGGGTCGGCGCCCAGATGGGTCCGCCAAAAGGCGTCGCTGACCACGGCCGCCGGATCGGCGCCCAGTCGGTGCTCCTCCGGAAGGAACGCCCGGCCGCGGACCGGCTCGACCCCAATGACGCGGAAAAAGCCCTCGCTCACTGCTGTAACACCAACCCGCAGCGGCCGGTCCATGCCCAAGACCGTCGACATGCCGCCCGAGCCATGCGCTACCAGCCCGTCGAAGCTCTCCGCCGCGTCGCGCCAGTCGAGGATGTTGCGCCAGGCACCCTGCATGGCGCCGCCGCGCTCGGCGAGCTCCCAGATGCGAACCAGCTCGTCGGCGTCAGGATACGGCAGCGGCCGCAGCAATACTCCGTTGACGATACTGAAGATGGCAGCGTTGGCGCCGATACCTAGGGCGAGGGTGACGAGGGCCACGGCGGTGTAGCCCGGGCTGTTGCGGAAGATGCGAAGGGCGAAGCGTAGGTCTTGCGCCAATCCGGTCATGGTCGGGGCCTCCATGCACACGGCATGATGAGTCTAGCCGCTTCTCGTAGTAATCGCGCGCTTCAGCGTCTCTGGCTTGGATGACGGTAGTGGTCCCAGGGTTGGAGCCGGTCCGCCTGAGCCGAGCGAACAGATGCGCTCGCTCAACCTTTCGACGCCTCATACCACACTGTGAGGCGCCGCGGACGAGATCGCCGACCAGTTAACCCGGGTGCCGCCGGCCCGTAGAGGAACAACGATGGAGGAGCGGATGATGAAAGCGTTCGATCATCTCTTTGGCAGGGCTCAACGGACTGCTGGCTGTGGTCATGACAGTCATTACGGTTCTCGTGGACCCGGCGGAGGGGCGCCTTGGTGGACCGCGGTGAAACGCGCCAGCTCCGCCATGGTTCTGGCGGTCGCAATCCTCACCTGGCTGTACTTCCGGTCGGAGGGTTCGGGGCTGAGCGCCGCTTTCTTCATTGGGGCCTTCGTGGCGATCGGCACTGAGTCGCAGAAGTCCCGTCTTCAGCACGGCGGCAAGTTTTCAGGAGTCGTACGACCAGGATCAGATTTCCATGGAGTTGGCTCCCCGCCCGCCCAGCAGCGCGAGAGATTGCTACCGCGCCCGGTACTCGGCGGCGCGGGCCGGATCTCCCATCCCTTGGTACAGGTCCGCCAGTCGACTCGCCGCCAGGCTCGCCGGCTCGCGCGCGGCATCGCCCGCCGATTGCAAGGTCTGAAACGCGCTGAGCAGTAGAGGCTCGGCTTCCGCATGACGTCCCTGGGCAAGTAGACAGGCGCCCAACTCGCTTTGCACCTCGGCGATGGATCGATGGGCCGGGGGCAGCGAGGCGCTACGGATGCGGAGCGCGTCTTTGAGCAGCGGCTCCGCCTCGGAGTATCGGCTCTGTTCCTGAAGAGTTCGTGCGAGGTTCATGGCCGCCGCGGCGACGGCCAGATGATCGGGGCCCCGGGTGCGTCGGGCCATCTCCAGCGCCTCACGGGTGAACGACTCCGCCCGCTCGAGATCACCGCGCGCCCGGTAGAGCGTACCCAGATTGTCGAGGGCGTTGGCCACCGCCGAGTGTTCGTTCCCCAGAGTCGCACGACGCATGCTCAGCGACTCGGTCAGCAGTTCCTCCGCGCCGTCGAGGTCGCCGCGAGCCTGTAGCAACAAGCCCAGGTTGTTGAGCGTGACGGCGATCGAGGGGTGCGATTCGCCCAGGATCTT
>JASFLD010000378.1:0-4762 GCA_050118275.1 Gemmatimonadales bacterium | reverse complement strand
CCCCGCCTGTCAAGCGCCAGGGTTAGTGATTGACACGTGACTATTATGGGTATATACTGGGCAATAGGTGCTACTGAGGTAAACATACTTACTGGTAGGTATGCATGACATCCGCGCCCAACCTGCGGCACAAACCCAAGCAGAGAGCCGCCCCTGATACTCTACTCGAGACCGCCTTCCGCGTGTTCGGCGCACGAGGGTACCGCGCCGTGCGCCTCGAAGAGGTCGCCGAAGCCGCCGGAATGACGAAGGGGGCCATCTACTACTACTTCGACAGCAAGGAAGATCTGCTTCGCCGGGCGCTTCAGCACCGTCACCGCGAGATGTTCGGCGAGATCGCCGAAGCTTTACAGGCCGAGCGTGGCCCGGCCTCGGCAAAGATCCGCTTCGTGCTGCGTAAGGTGTGGCAACGTTGGATGGAGCCCGGTTGGGGTCAGGCTTTGCGTTTGATCGTGGGTGAAGTCAGCGTGGAGTTCCCCGCCATCTTCCGCCTCTGGGCGGAGGAAGGCCCGATCCAGGGCTGGCAGCTAGTCCGGGATCTGATCGAGGAAGGGGTCACAAGGGGCGAGTTTCGCCAGGACGTGGACGCCGAAGTCGCGGGGCGATTGGTGCTCTCCGGACTCATGCTGCAGGCGGCGCTGCATGTTCATCTCGGATTGGATGAACTGGCGCCGTGCGATCACGACCGGATCTTCGACTCGTCAGTCGACCTGTTCATGCACGGCCTCGCCGTGACGCACCAGCTGCCGTCGAGAACGTGACCTGAGCGGCGCAGCGCCAGCGTCAGACAAATGACCGGCGGTCAGGCGGCGCGGCAGATACAGGGAGTTACTCGATGACGCACTACGGTTCGCTAATCGATATCGAAGTCGGTGCTGACCACCACTTCGAGATCCAGGACTACCAGAGCACCATGCCTCGCTGGTGTCCCGGCTGTGGCGACCACAGCGTCCTCACCGCATTTCAGCGGCTCATGGAGCACGAGCAGTTGAAGCCCGAGGAAACGGTGTTCGTGTCCGGGATCGGCTGTTCGGGGCGATTCCCCCAGTACGTGAACACTTACGGGTTCCACGGTCTACACGGCCGGGCACTACCAGTAGCGACTGGCATCAAGCTCGAACGTCCCATGCTTCACGTGTTTGTCGTCATGGGTGACGGCGACTGCTGTTCGATCGGCGGCAACCACTGGCTTCATGCGACACGCTACAACATGGACATGCTGGCGGTCGTGCTCGACAACGGCATGTACGCGATGACCAAAGGACAGACCTCGCCGACGACACCGGAGGGTTTTCCCAGTAATACGCAACCGCACGGCAGCTACTTGCGTCCTGTGAATCCGGTCGCGACGACACTCGGTATGACCAACGTCTCCTTCGTAGCCCAGACGGCGGAGTGGATCCCAGCGCATCTGCTCGAGACACTCAGAGCGGCATATCACCACAAGGGATTCTCCCTAGTTCGGATCCTGCAGCGTTGCCCGATCTGGACCGCCAAGATCTTCGAGGACGCCATACGCAATCCAGATCTGATCGAACTCCTGATCCATGACGACGGAGTCTGGGTGAAAGACCTCCACCAGACGTACCGCAACACGACGTATCATGATCCCCGCGACTTGAACGCGGCCCGATCGCTGGCCGAGCCGGCAGACCGGATCCGCCTGGGTGTTCTCTACAGAAACGAAAAGAACCCGCGATACGAGGAGATCCGCAGGCTGCCTGCGCACACGGCGGAAGAGCGTATCGAGACCCTCAACCGGGAGTTGGACCGTTTTGCCGTCTGATATGCCGCCCGTCCAGGAGAACGAAGGCACGGAGCAAAGACCCGCGTCGGATAAGATCTCGGCGAGCGAGAGCACGCGGACAAGACCGCTTCCTCCCGAGTCCGCCTTCTATGGCGCCCTCGCCGCGGTGGAACATCCGGAGCTCGAGGGACACAACCTCGTGGAACTCGGGATGATCCCGGCAATCGTTCAAGAACCGCGACACGTCCGTGTAACCCTCGCCCTTCCCTTCCCGAATGTACCGATCCGGGATGACCTCGTTCGCCAGATCCATCAGGCGGTCGATCCCCTCGCGGCAGGAGCGGAGGTCGAAGTCGAGACGGTCGAGATGGACGAGGAACGGCGGCGGGATTTTCTGGAACTCGCCCGCCGCCGCCGGCGCGCGTCACCCTCTCAGAGTGAAGTCGGACAGTTGCTCGCCGTGCTCAGCGGGAAGGGAGGAGTGGGTAAATCCTCGGTGACGGGACTGCTCGCCAGCGCTTTGCAGCGTCGCGGACTCAAAGCAGGGATACTTGATGCTGACATAACAGGCTCGAGTATCCCCACCCTCTTCGGTGTTAGCCAACGGCCAAGAGGAAGTCAGGAGGGCCTTGTGCCGCCTGAGACGAGCACCGGGATCAAGCTGATCGCCATCAACCTACTGCTGGCAAGCCGGAGTCGGCTTGTTGGGCCGGATCCCGTTAGACCCGCGGCTGGCCGTGATGTGTGACGTCGGGAGAATCGAGGACTACCAGGAAGCCGACTTCGAGAAAGTTGTGGACGAGGTCATGGAGCGGACCGTCGGAGTGACGAATAGGGGCGCAAGCAGATGCTGAACCGGGTGTTTTTTGCCGTAGACTTTGGTGAATATCAGCCGCTGGCCCTGCCATGCCTCGCGAGATTGAAAGATGCGGGCTGCCGCGAACTCGTTCTCCTGCATGTCACGAACGAGAAGCGATCACTGCGTGACGTGCCGGACCTTCTGAAGGACAGTATTGCCAGCTGCTACAGAAAGACAGTGCAACAGAGATTGGATGAGTGGGCGCACGTGTGCGGCCGGGAAGGACTGAAAGTCCGCTCGATCGTGGCAGCGGCGGACATCCAATGGCTCGAGCTTTGCGATATCACGCGCCGAGAGGCCGCGTCTCTACTCGTGCTGGGGCCGCGAGCTGGGAAGGACCCTGGACCCGCCTCGTACTTCGCGCTGCATGAAGCCGCTAGCTCTCTGTTGATTCTCAAGATTGAGGAGTCGCCAGGGCAGGAGCGTTTCGGCGGTTTCTGTGAAGATCTCTTCGTTCGTGTGTTGCTTCCAACGGACTGGTCCGAATGCGCTCTACGGGCCGAACGACATCCTATCACACTTGCGAGGGCGGGAACGAGGGAGGTGGTTCTTGCGCATGTGAGGGAGGGAGAACTGACGGAGGAGCGACGAGGGCAATACCGAGCGCACGCTGAAAGACGGATGCAGCACTCGCGTCGCAGGCTGGAAGACTCTGGGCTCAAAGTTCGGAGTTTGCTTCTCGAGGGCGATCCAGCCCTCGCGATCGCGGATGCCGCCGAGCGCGAGAATGCCTCGCTCATCATCATGGGCTCGACGGGCAAGAGTGTGACCGAGGAGCGGCTCCTAGGCAGCGTTAGCGAGCGAGTTGCCCTCATTAGTAACACATCAGTGCTCCTGGTCCACTAGACCGCTGCCATGAGCGAGGGGGGGTGCGGGTTAGCGGCAGCCAGCAAACATCTCAACCGATAAGCGAGGCTGAGAAGCCGATCCGCTGAGACACAGAGGTGAAACCCCATGATCATGTCCCGCTGGAAAAAACGTCTCGAGATGATCCGCAGGGGCAAAGACAAGTACTTTCGAGGATCTCCCCAATCGCCGCTGACTGCCGAGGAGCGGGAGGGGTTCAAGGGACTCGTCTATTATCCAATCGACCCGGGCTATCGGTTCGAACTCGAGCTCGATGAGTATGACGAGAAGACGCCGGTCAGACTCGAAGCGACGCATGGAGAGCAGCGGGTGGTCCTACGAGTTGGCAAGTTCCAATTCGATATACGCAACCAAGAGTGCACACTCCACGCCTACCAGGTTGATCCCGATCAGCAGCGGCTGTTCGTCCCCTTCACAGATACAACCTCGGGTGTCGACACGCACGACAAGGGACGGTACCTCGATCTCGAGCCGGAGATACATCGAACGATTGCGGGAAAGTGGATACTCGACTTCAACGAAGCCTACAATCCGTGGTGCGAGTACGCCGAAGACTTCAGCTGCCTCATCGCACCGCCCGAGAACCGGCTGAACGTGCCGGTGCGGGCCGGGGAGAAGAGCTATGCCAACGAGTGATTTCTACTCCGTGACAGTACCCCAGACTCCACTCGGCGCGCGGCTCTCTTCCCGGTCGGCACTCAGCAGAGGACGCTCGAGATGAAGAGAGATCACGAGGTTGTCGCCGTTGGCGCTCACCCCGACGACCTTGAAGTCGTGATGGGTGGGACCGCGGCGATACTGAGAGGGCTCGGGCACGAGGTGTTGTTCGTGGACGTGACGGAGGGGGAACCTTCTCGCCACGCCCCGCCGGGTGTGCGCCGCGAGCAGGCGGAGGAGGCAGCACGGATTCTCGGCGTAGACCGCATCACGATGGGATTTCAAGACCGGTTTCTTCAGGACACGCCCGAAGTTCGGCTCTCGGTGGCGGCGCTGATCCGAGCTCACAAGCCTCGCTACCTCTTCACCAGCGCGGGTTGCGGGGTCCACCCCGATCACGATGCGATCACCGCAATCGTCTCCAATGCGGCCTTCTACGCTCGACTGTCCACCTGGGAAGACCTGCCGGGTGGCGAGGCCCTAGCCGACTCGTCTCCGCATGAGGTCGAGCGACTGTTCTTCGGGCATTGCCGAATGGAGCCTGCCTGGGACCGCTTCGACTTCGCCGTGGACGTGAGCGAGGTCTACGACCGGAAGGTGGCGGCTCTGGCTGCGTACACATCGGTGTTCAG
>JASFLD010000377.1:0-4770 GCA_050118275.1 Gemmatimonadales bacterium | reverse complement strand
CGGCTCGGGTCGCAGCGAATCGAGCGCGAGTCTATGGCGGGCCCGGCACGCTGGACCGTGCTGCTTGTCGCGCGCCATCGCTTCAGGTTTGGGAGGCGCCGGCATGCCTGCACTGAGAGGACCCGAACCGGGCAAGCCACAAAGTCGCGGCGGCGCGTCGAGTCATCAGATCCGTCCCTGGTCGCTGCTCGTCTGGGTCCTGGTGGCCGCTGCCATCGCCTATTGGGTCACGGGGAACTTCGGTCTCGGCGAGGAAGAGCGACCCGTCATCAGCTACAGCGACTTTCGCGAGCAACTGCAAGCGGGCAACGTGGCGAACGTGACGCTAAAAGGGAACGTCATCCGCGGGGAGATGAAGGAGCCAGTGCAGCGCCCCAACGCGGAGGAAGCCCAAGAGTACACGCAGTTCACCACCTACGTACCCGCCTTCGGCGACACTCAGCTGTTGGACTTGCTGGAGTCACAAAAGGTGGAGATACGAACCGAACCGGAAGGCGGCTCGTCCTGGTGGCCCATCCTGCTCATCTCGGCGCTTCCCTTCGTCGCCCTGGTCTTGTTGGGCCTGTTCTTCTTCCGGCAGATGCAGCAGCGCGGACGGAGTATCATGTCGGTAGGTAAGAGCGGTGCGAAGTTATACGAGCGCCGCGACGAGAGCACGACCTTCGACGATGTCGCCGGGGCGAAGGGAGCGAAGGGCGAACTCGTGGAGATCATCGAGTTCCTGAAGGAGCCGAGTCGCTTCCAATCGCTCGGCGGCAGGGTGCCCAAGGGCGTGTTGCTGGTGGGTCCGCCGGGAACCGGCAAGACGCTACTCGCCCGAGCGGTCGCCGGTGAGGCCAACGTCCCGTTCTTCAGCATCACCGGTTCCGATTTCATGGAGATGTTCGTGGGCGTTGGCGCATCCCGCGTTAGGGACCTGTTCAAGCAAGCCAAGCAGGTATCACCCGCCATCATCTTCATCGACGAGCTAGACTCGATCGGCCGACACCGGGGCGCTGGGCTGGGCGGCGGACATGACGAGCGCGAGCAGACACTGAACCAGTTGCTCTCCGAGCTGGACGGATTCGAGCCGAGTGAGAGCGTCATCGTCATGGCGGCGACCAACCGGCCCGACATCCTCGATCCTGCCCTGCTGCGGCCCGGGAGGTTCGACCGACGGGTGATGGTGGAGCTGCCGAGCGCGGAGGAGCGCTCCGAGATCCTCCGGCTCCACGCTCGAGACAAGCCGTTGACGAAGGATGTCGATCTCGATGCGGTGGCGCGCGGCACGCCCGGCTTCTCCGGCGCCGACCTGAGCAACCTGTTGAACGAGGCCGCATTGATCGGCGCCCGAAAAGAGCACGACGCGATTCATCCCGAGGACATCGAGGAGGCACGCGACAAGATTCTAATGGGTCTGAAGCGACAGGGCCTGGCGTTGACGGACGAGGAGCTCGAGCTGCTCGCCTACCATGAGGCGGGGCACGCGATCGTCGCCGAAGCCCTGCCAGGCACCGACCCGATCCACAAGGTGACCATCATCCCGCGTGGCCGGGCGATGGGAGTCACGCAACAGCTT
Source organism: Gemmatimonadales bacterium (assembly GCA_050118275.1). Classification (GTDB taxonomy): domain Bacteria; phylum Gemmatimonadota; class Gemmatimonadetes; order Palauibacterales; family KS3-K002; genus JASFMO01. The sequence continues at coordinate 3,212 of JASFLD010000377.1, read as the reverse complement.
CCAGAGCAAGACAAGTACATCTACGAACGCGACTATATGCTCGACCGGCTGACCGTGATGCTGGGTGGTCGGGCCGCCGAGGATCTTGTCTTCGACACCGCGACCAGCGGCGCGGAGAACGATCTGAAGCAGGCCACCGATCTGGCACGCCGGATGGTACTGGATTGGGGAATGAGCGAGCAACTAGGTCCCATGGCCGCGGGCGGACAACGCCAGGAGGTCTTTCTGGGCGAAGAGATCGCGCAGCGCCCCAAGTACAGCGAAACGACGGCCCGCGAAGTCGATGAGGAGGTCAAGCGGATTCTCGACGACTGCTTCCTGCGTGCCGAGCAAACCTTGAGGCAGAATCGGGCTGCGCTGGACCGGCTGGCCGAGCTTCTGCGGGAGAGGGAAGAGATACCCGGCGACGAAGTCAGCGAGATCTTCAATGCCGAGAAGGAAAGTTGAGCTGCGTCGCGGCGGCCCCGAGATCGGACAGGCGTAGCGCAACGGGCAGCGAATACTCAAACGAGACTTGAAAATGACCAAAGAAGATGACCGCTCGCAGGAGCGCTATCGCGATCAGGCTGCCGGGCAGTCTCGATCCGAGAGCGAAGACGAGTCCCAATCGGAGACCGCTGCGGAGTCCCTAGCCGGCGACAAAGCCGGGCTGGAATCCGTTGGCGATGCCGAACCCGTATCCGATGTCGAGCAACCGGACGGTCAGTCGAATTCGGACCCGAAGGTCGAGGATCTTTACAAGAGCGACGTCGATCGACGACTCTGGGCGCCGGCTGTTGACCTGGAGGAGGAAGCGAAGATGCAGCGCAAGCGGCTAGGCCGATGGATCATGGCGGTGCGCTCGGCCTTCCGTCGCTGGTTATCGATTCGCTAGTTAGGCTCACTTCGGAGCGATTCTCGCTTCGCGGCATCGATGTCCTGCTCGCGCAATTCGCGCTCGTGTACATGCCTGGCCTTTTCGTGCGCCGCATCGCCGCTCGCTCCCGCCAGTCGGCTCTCCAACTCGTCCAAACCCGAGCGTTTGCCGTACAACACCAGAGTGTCGCCGGTCCCGCTGAAAGCCGAGTACGCCTGGAAACGCGCCGCTTCAGCCGACAGTCCGGTCAACTGCAGCGCTTTGGTTGCCACGCGAACGATGATGATCGATACGGCGACGACCGAGAGGAGGGTCAGTACGGCAACCATCGGTTTGCCTCGAAATCCGCGCGAACGATCGGGCGCGGCGTTCCGACTTGCTCCCGATCTCCGCTGGTGCGTGGTCGGTACTATCCGCCGACGAGCGGGCCAGCGAAGCGGGTGTAACCCGCGATCAGCGCACCCAAGAGGAAGAGCATCAACGACCAGAAGAAGAAGCCTAGAGATCTCCGCACCGGTCTCCCGGCTGGGTCGGTCGGACCGATCACGATCTCGGGCGTTCTCCTCCTCGTCGGTCCCGCCGCTCCGATGATCGATGCCACGATCAGTCCCACGAGGATCAACGGAACCCAGTGCACACCCAATGCGACTGGCCCCGCAGGCCTAACCCAAAGGTGAGCCACCCAGAGCACTGGATAGAGTATGAGCAGCACGAAAATCGCGGCATCCCACGCCGGGCCATTTACATACCTGCGCCAACCGAGAGCCCCAACCAGCAAAAGGGTTACAAGCCCCGCTAGTGCCAGGATGACCAAGAATTCACCATAGAACATGGCCGAATGACTCCTCTCCGTGTGGCACAAACCATAACGTTCCGCGAGCGCGAATCTCGACATCCAGTCTCAAGCTCGGTCACTGACCGCAGAATCCGTATAGGGCAGAGATGCATGCTAGGCTCCGGTCATTTCCCCACCGGGTCTACGGTTTGGCCCCGTTCGTCCGTCGGAGTCACACCGGTTTCACACACCTGCGCGCGGCTCTACGCTTCTACCACAACTTTCGCCGAGAGCGCTCGGTTAGAATTTGCAGGCAACCCCGAACGCAACAGGGCCACGAGGAGCGCAACCTGAGCACAAAGCGGGATCGCCCGGCGCCGACAGGTACGAAACGGGACATCCTGCGCCTGCTGGCACGCGAGCCGCTGGGAGCTTCATCGCTCGCGTATCGGCTGCAGTTGGATGAACCCGTCGTGTATCAACACCTCGTCAGCTTGGAAGAGTACGGCTACGTAGAACGGCTGACCGAGGCAGGCTCGCATCACGGTGCGCAACCGAGTCTCTACACGATCGGATCGGCGGCACGCGGCGCCGTGCCGAAGCGCTATGACCTGGTATTGGGTGCCCTTCTGGATGATCTGCTGGCACGTCACGGGGCGGAAGGGATCGATCAGTCACTTCCTCGAGCGGCAACACGCCTTGCCCGACGGATGAGAGGGCCAGCGGACGAGCCGATCGAATGGCGCTACGAGAGAGCGCTGGCCTGGGTCGAGAAGAGTCTGGCCTGGCAGACGAACGTCAGCGCCGAGAGCGAGGACTACCTGCTGGTTGCGATTCACGATTGCCTGCTTCACGAGGTCGCCGGCCTGCCGAAGGAGGCCTGTGGGCCGTTCTTCGCCGAGCTGCTCGGTTCGCTCTGCGATACCCACGTCCAGCAGGTGTCCGCGAGGGGGAGCCGGGCGTGCTGCAAGCTCAAAGTGTTCCGCGACGCCTCAACGACCGAAGGAGAAGAGGGATGAGGAAGCGCGGCTGGCCTCTGGTCATCGCGGCGAACCGTCTGCCAGTAGTTCGCGTGAGGCACAAACGTGGTCCCGAGTGGAAACGTAGCCCAGGCGGATTGGTGTCCGCCCTGACGCCGATCGTCCAGCGAGAAGGCGGCGCTTGGGTGGGTTGGGCAGGCAAAGCCGGTGAAGCGCCCCAGCGATTCGAGCACGATGGGATCGCGAACCTCACTGTCTCGATATCGAGAGACGAGCTACACGACTACTACGATGGTTTTTGCAACGCGACGCTCTGGCCGCTGTACCACGGCGGCATTCGCGAGCCCCAGTATCATCGAAGTTGGTGGCGCCGTTATGCAGAGATCAACCGACGGTTCGCAGAACTGGTGGCTGATGCCGCCAGCGAAGGCGCTCGCCTCTGGATACACGATTATCATTTGCAGCTTGCGCCCGGACTCGTCCGTCAGCTGAGACCGGACCTGCGGATCGGATTCTTTCTGCACACACCCTTTCCGCCGGAGGAACTTTTCAATCGTCTCCCGTGGCGACGCCAGATTGTCGAAGGCCTGCTCGGCAGCGA
>JASFLD010000376.1:0-4770 GCA_050118275.1 Gemmatimonadales bacterium | reverse complement strand
AGTTGCGTCTCCATGAAAGCGCGCCCTCGTTCCAACAGCTGCTGGTAGCGAGATACATCGTCTCCCAGCGCGGATCCCATCGCGACCGCCGCGGCCAGGGCCCCGAGGTAGAAGCTCGTGCACATACCGTCGGGTCCCCAGAACTCGATGTCATACGTATTGTGATGGGGTTCCTCGAGGACGCCTTTGCCCTTGGGATCCCAGGTCCTGATGCAATAATCCAGGCTGCGCTTGACCGGCGGCCAGAGCGTCGCCAGCCAGTCCGTGTCACCCGAGATTCGCCACTCGCGGTGCATCTTCATGATGCCGCCGAGCTGACCGTCCGCGGCCGCGTGGAAGTCGTGGCTGGCCGGGCGGATCGGAAGGGCCGAGCGGAAGCGTTGGTGGCCTCTGTCATCCTGGCTTTCGGTGAACTCGGTCTGGCGAAGGGTTCGCTCGAGCGCGGGAAACAGATGCGGGAGGGCCTGGGCGTAGTTCCAGACGTGTGTGCAGGAACCGGAACAACACCCGCTGTCGTCGCTGCATCCCTCGAAGCACCACAGCCTTCCGTCCGTCTGCCGCAGGAGCGTGGGTGATTTAAGGATCGAGAGATTGGCAGCGACCGCCTCGACCACTTCGACCGGGAGCGTCGTGTCGTAGAACGCATCCCGGAAGAGCACACTGCCGCTGCGGAGCTCGTCGTAATGTGCGCGCCAGTAGCGCGAAACCTCGTAGATGTCCTTGAATCGGCCGGCGTACCAGGGCACGTACGTATCCGGCTCGGGGCAACCGCTGCCCTGACACGGCTCGTTCGCCGGGTAGCTCAGGTCGGTTCGGGGGACATACCAGGCCAGCAGCAGGCGGATGGTCCTTTCGGTGCCCGGCGCCAAACTGAAGGGAATGCTGAGCGAGCCGCCCGGGCATGCTCCTTCCTCGGGGTCCTGCTCGGCCGGGTCTCCATCGCGGATGTGCTTCCAGGCGATGGTCAACGGATCCCACCAACCACCCCGGAACCAACAGTGATCGACTCTGGTCTTGTCCGCACCCGCGAGAACGGCGAACGCCCCCTCCTGCTCGGGATGCTCAGCGCTCGCTTCCTGCCATAGCACGAAGCCACCCTCGATCGGCTCGATGCTGTTGCCCGTCCTTCCCGTGGACATGATGTTTCTGGCGTTGTACGAGAAGACGGCTTCGATGGAAGCACTTGTCGGATTCGCGAAGCGATACTCCAGCGCCGCGACGGGCAGGCTCGCGTGATCCGCATCACCCGGAATGAAAGGGCTCCACCCGGTCAACTCCACTTTTAGCGGGATGTCATCGTCCTCGAGCTTGACCGTGGCAAACGGGAAGCGGGCGAGAAACGCGGCACGATCGAAACGGGGCAGGCCGTAGCTGGTACCTGCGGCGCCGTTCCCCGTGCCGCGACGGCCGAAGTACTTCCAACTTGGCACGGCCCCCTCGAGGACCTTCGCGCCGTTCTCGAAGCCCCTGACGGAGATCGCCGCGAACATCGTTGGCTCGTTGAACACCTGGGGCCGGTTTCTGACCGACAGGTGCGATAGCGCCCCCGTTCCCTCCAGACAGACCATGCCGGCGCCGATCCCACCGAGCGGAAAGGCGATGCGGTCGAGGAACGTCCCGGCATACGGTCCATTGAACGTTCGCGTCGCGCTGTCCCCGGGTACGGCGCCAGACAGAAACTCCTCGGTTCGGTACGTTGGGCCGGAGCTAGCAGTGCACGCAGCAGTGAGCGGGGTCAGTGCCAGTCCTGAGGCACCCAGCGCGGTTGACTTCACGAATGAGCGCCGCGTCTGCGGAAATCTTGGCATGTCCATTCTTTCAGTCCCGTTTCAGCGGTGGATGACCTGGATCCCGACTCCCGGTGGGAACGGGTGGCAACACCCTGCGATCGCGATTGCCCAAGACATGCTTCAAGCTAACGGACCTTCAACAGAATCTGAACACGCGAGATGGATTAGCCGAACGGGTCCGAACCGAGCGCCGCGCGCGGCGATATCCCGCCGCCATTCGGAGGTGAGGTGGCCCAGGATCCGTGGATCGGTTGGGGCAGGGTAGACGGGGGTGTCGGTGACGAGATAACCTGTTACCTTTCGGTAATTGTTCACATAAAGGGCAGAAATGCCCGGCACGGCTACGCACGGTGTTCGACGGTGGATCTACGGACCAAATTCGTCTTCGCGCTCGTGGCGGTATCTCTCGTCAGCATGCTGGCGCTGGGTACCATTGCCTACGTCTCGGCTGGCGAGCTACTGACGCAGAAGACGCTGCGCCAGTTGGATTCGCTGGCGGAAGCGAAGAAGGAAGAGCTGGAGAAGATAATTCTCGGCTGGCAGGACCGTGTCTCGCTCATCGCCAGCCGCACACAATTGCGATTCAAGCTCCGCGAGTACAGCGGGACGGACAACGCCGCGGATCTGCGAGAGATCCAGCGGATCCTCAGCGATGCGCGACGGTCATCCGCATCTCTTGTATCGCTCACCATCGTCGATCGTGATGGCGATCCGGTAGCGTCAGCGGATCGGCATTCAGCGAGCGAGACGGGCGCCCTCGACGCTTTGCACCTACCGGAAAACCCACGGCGGATAGGCCCACCGGAGGTCTTCTTCGCGGAGGATGACGAGCCGCGGGTTGGATTCGTCGCATCGCTCATACTGGAGGAAGAGAGGATCGGCGCGCTGCGGGTCGTGTTGAAGGGGAGCGAGCTGATCGACCTGATCCAGAATTTCACCGGTTTGGGCAATACGGGCGAGACGCTGGTCGTGCTGCGGGACTCGGCTGGCGAGGCGTGGGTGCTGCAGCCGCTACGCAGACTCGAGAGCGGGCCGGCGGGCCCGGTTCGGCTCGAGGGCCCGGACGATCCGGCCACCTGGGCGATCGAGGGCCGGGACACGGTGACATCGAAGAGCCTGATCGATTTTCGTGGGGAGCCGGTCTGGGCGGCGACACGTTCGCTGCCGGAAGTGGGTTGGGGCGTGGTCGTGAAGTTCGATGCGGCTGAAGAGAAGGGCGACATCCGGACATTCCGTAGCCGGCTGACACAGCTGGGGCTTTCGCTCTCGGCCTTTGCGATTCTGCTCGGAACCTTCCTCGGCTTGCGGTTCGCGAAACCGATCCACGATCTGGCGACGGCGGCGGAACGGATCCGGTTGGGCGAGCTGAGCGCCCGGGCGAAGACGGGCAGGGAAGACGAGCTGGGGCTTCTGGCACGCACATTCAATCAGATGGCCGAGGAGCTGGAACAGAAGGTCACCCTGTTACACGAGTTCCGGAAATACTTCGAGGTCTCGCTGGACATGCTCTGCATCGCAGGAACCGACGGCTACTTCAAGCGCGTCAATCCCGCCTTCGAGCGGACGTTGGGCTGGTCGGAAGAGGAGATGCTTAGCCGGCCAATCGTATCGTTCGTGCATCCGGACGATGTCGAGCGCACCGTGCGAGAGATCGAGAAGCTCGATCAGGGCATCCCAACCGTCTCCTTCACCAACTGCTACCGTTGTGCCGACGGCAGTTGGAAGTACTTGACGTGGACCGCCCACCCCGAGCCGGAGACCGGCTTGATCTACGCCATCGCCCGCGATGTCACCGATTCGCGTCAACCCGACCGGGGCGCACGTCCCAGCAACGCGCCCGAGCCCGCAGATCACGGCGGTTAGGCGTGGCGTACGTTCAACTGCTCGGCGGGCTCATCTACCTGCTCATGGGCGGCGATCTCCTGGTGCGCGGCGCCGTCGCGCTCGCTCGCCGGGCCCGGGTGCCGCCTGTGGTGGTCGCGCTCAGCGTGGTCGCCTTCGGCACGTCGCTGCCCGAGCTCGTGGTGTCGGTGCGAGCCGTCTTGACTGGCTATTCGGAAATTGCCATCGGCAACGTGGTGGGCAGCAACATCGCCAACGCGCTACTCGTAGTCGGTGCGCCGGCGATCATCCAGCCACTCGCTTGCACCGAGCGGACCGCGCGTCGGAATAGCACCATCATGGTGGGGATCAGCCTCTTGTTCGTATTCCTCTGCTTGCAGGGCGGACTCGGCAATACGGCGGGGATCGTTCTGCTGGCGGTGCTGGCCGTGCTGGTATTGTACACCGCCAGGACGACCGTTGCCCAACGCGAGGCCGATCAGGCTCCCGAGCTGGAATGGGTTTTGGGGCTGCCGACCAAGACGCGCATGATCGCGCTCTTCATCGTCGCCGGAGCCATCGGACTGCCACTGGGAGCGAGGATGCTGGTCGATGCGGCGGTGGAGGTGGCGGCGCAGCTTGAAATCTCCAACGCGGTCGTGGGTCTGACGATCGTGGCTTTGGGGACGTCGTTACCGGAGATCGCCACCTCGGTCGTGGCGGCGTATCAGCGGCACGCAGGCGTGGCGATGGGGACGGCGATCGGAAGCAATGTCTTCAACATCCTGGGTATCATGGGTGTAGCGGCTCTGCTGAGCCCGGCCCCGATCACTGTGCCCCCCTCCTTCCTGTCGCTCGACTTGCCCGTCATGGTGTTCACAGCGCTGTTGCTGGCGTTCTTCGTCTGGCGTCGGCGGCTGGGTCGGCTGGGAGGCGTCTTCCTGGTGCTGGGCTACGGCGCCTACGTGATAGCGCTGTTCGGTCTCGGCTGATTAGGGACTGGGTCCGGCCGCGGCATTCGGCGGTAGGGCAGCCTCTCTTCATCGCTCGACACAGCCCCGTTTTTCGGCCGCTTCGAACAGAAGACTGGCCACCGAATCAGCAGACGCCTATCATGTGGCACGTAACCGCGGTGCGGTCGGGCCCCACCGGAGAGGCG
>JASFLD010000375.1:0-4789 GCA_050118275.1 Gemmatimonadales bacterium | reverse complement strand
CCACGATGTCTGTTAGGGAGGCGCCTCAATGAAGGCAATGCTCTTGAGACAACTCGGTGACATCACCGAGAATTCAGAACCGTTGGAACCGGCCGATCTCCCCGTACCCGAGCCGGCGACGAACGAACTGCTCGTGAAGGTACTGACCTGCGGCGTCTGTCACACGGAACTGGACGAGATCGAGGGCCGAACACCGCCCGCGCACTTACCCATAATCCTGGGACACCAGGTCGTCGGAAAGGTCGAGGCGACGGGAAACGACGTTACCCGGCATGCCAACGGCGACCGCGTGGGGATCGCTTGGATATACTCTGCTTGCGGCGTCTGCCGTTTCTGCTTGGACGGGAGCGAGAACCTCTGCAAGGACTTCAAGGCAACGGGCAGGGATGTGAACGGCGGCTACGCCGAGTACATGACCGTGCCCGAGGGTTTCGCCTACGGCATTCCGGATGGATTGAGCGACGTGGAGGCAGCCCCACTGCTTTGCGCCGGCGCCATCGGCTATCGATCGCTCAGACTGACGAAACTCGAAGACGGCGAGAACCTCGGCCTCACCGGGTTCGGTGCGTCCGGGCATCTCGTGCTGAAGCTGGCCATTCATCTTTACCCGAACAGCCGATTCTACGTGTTCGCCCGAAGCGAACGCGAGCGGGAGTTCGCCTTGGATCTCGGAGCCGTCTGGGCGGGCGCGACAGAGGAAGAGTCGCCGGAGAGGCTCCACGCGATCATCGACACCACGCCGGTCTGGAAACCAATCGTCGAAGCGCTCAAGAACCTCGAGTCCGGCGGACGGCTCGTGATCAACGCCATACGCAAGGAGGACGTCGACAAGGAGTATCTTCTAAATCTGGATTACCCTACCCACCTGTGGGAGGAGAAGGAGATCAAGAGCGTGGCCAACGTTGCCCGCAGAGATCCCAGCGAATTGTTGCACCTGGCGGCCGAACTGGGCATCAAGCCGGACACCGAGGAATTCGCTCTCGAGGACGCTAATCAGGCCCTCGTCGAGCTGAAGACCAGCAAGATCCGAGGGGCGAAGGTCCTGCGAATCGCATGACCCGGGAGCAGAACGGGCCGGGCCGCTGCATACGTTTGCAGCCACCACCCAAAGTGACCACTCTCCAGTCTTGCGGCGCCCGCGGCCAACGTGCATGCTGAGCCCATGGCCGACGGACGCGACGCCGAATTCTTCCGGCTTCAGCAGGCTCTCGCCGGTCGCTACTCGCTCGACAAGGAGCTCGGCCGTGGCGGCATGGGAATCGTATTCCTCGCTCGAGAGGTCAGCCTCGACCGTCCTGTCGCGCTGAAGCTACTTCCGCCACGACTCGCCGCTCAACCGGCGACGCGCGAACGTTTCCTTCGCGAAGCGAGAACAGCGGCGCGATTGTCGCATCCGAACATCGTCCAGGTGTTCTCGGTGGATGAAGTCGACGACTTCGTGTTCATCGCCATGGCGTACATCGAGGGCGAGTCGCTGGGCCAGCGCATCCGAACACGCGGACCACGTCCGCCTTCCGAGGTGACGCGCATCCTCCGGGAAGTGGTCTGGGCTTTAGGCTATGCGCATGCACAGGGCGTGGTGCACCGCGACGTGAAGCCCGACAACATCCTACTCGAGTCGGCGAACGGTCGAGCTCTGGTCGCGGACTTCGGAATCGCCAGCGTGGTCGAGAGCACGGAACGGGAGGACGCGGAACGGATTTCGGGGACCGCGGAGTTCATGAGCCCCGAGCAGGCGCTGGGCAAGGCCGTGGGGCCGGCCTGCGACATGTATTCGCTAGGCGTCGTCGGGTACTATGCGCTGAGCGGACGTTTACCATTCGAAGGCTCGACCCCTGCCGTGATTCTGGCAAAACACATCAGCGAATCCCCGCCTCCCCTAGCATCGATCGCGGAAGGCGTGCCCGGCAAGCTGGCGCGCGCGATCGAGCGCTGCCTGGCGAAGGACCCGGCCGACCGCTACTCCAGTGACGAAGAACTGGCCGAGGCGCTGGGTCTGGCGCTACCGGAGCGACGCGAGCTTCCGGTGCCGCTACGGCTGTTCGTCAAACGGGAGGGCCGCCTCGGAGCCGGGGGCGCGCTGCTGTACCTGTGGGTCCTCGCCATGGCAGCGTCGCTCGCCGGTTCGTTGGCGCCGGCGGGTCTCGAAACCGTGTCGGGCTTCGGGACATTCTTCGCCGGGCTCACACTCGTGCCTGCCGGCATCGTCATCAATCGCGCGCGACGGCTTCTCAAATCCGGCTATGGGCCGGAAGAGATGTCCATCGCCTTCAAGGGCGAAGTAGAGCGAGCTCGAGAGGAAGGAGCCTTCGAGTTCGGGGAAAAGCCATCCTTGTACGAGCGGATCGTCCGGGGGATTTCGGGAGTCGGCCTGGGCGTCGCCGCGCTGTCAACGATCGGATTGGTCACATTTCCTGGACCCATCCCGGAGGCTCTGTGGTTGACGCTGGCCTGCTCGCTCACCGTCGGCGCCGGAACGGGCCTCCTCGCCTTTCTGCGGCTGCAACGGCGACGCGGCATCGATGCGCAGTTGAGGAGCTGGCTCTGGAGGTCACGTCTCGGGGACCTAGCCTTCGCCATAGCCGGGCTGGGCCTGAAGAGTGTGCCCGACTCCGCTGCCGCGACGTATCGTCCCACCGAACTGGCTATCGGAATGGCGGCGGACCGCCTGTTCGAGGGGCTTCCGCGCGAGCTTCGCCGATCGCTCAGCGACCTGCCGGATGTCGTACGCAGGTTGGAGGGGGACGCCCAGAAAATGCGGCTGCGGATCGACGCGTTGAACGAGACCCTCGCGGAGGTGACGAACATCGAGCCCTCGAGTCAATCCCTCGCCGCGGCTCCGCAGCCAAGCGGCAGCCAGCGGGTCGGCCGGCAACGCGAAGGCCTGAAACACGAGCTACTTGCCGCGCGAGATGCCACTCAGCAGCGCCTGGCCGACTCCGTTGCCGCGCTGGAGCGGATCAGGCTGAGCTTGCTTCGTCTCCAGGGCGGAACGGGTAGCGTTGCCGGACTCACGGAGGATCTCGCTGCGGCCCGACACGTCGCCTCCAACATGGACGAGATCCTCGCCGCACAGCGTGAGGTCGAGTCGCTATTGACCGACGAGACGAGGCGCTCACGCCGGTAGACGCCCAATGCCGGTTTCGCGCCCCGCGTCTTGCTACGACCCAGAGCGGATGAGCTTCGAATTCTCAAACCGCGACGTACAAGGCCAGACTCAGCACCAGCCAGCAACGGCGAGTCAATAATCGAGACTTTCAGCAGAAGGACTCCGATGCGGAATCGTGGCGGCCAAGGTAGGAACAAAGTCTTCGGCACAGATGCTCAGTTGCAGGCGCAATGCCGCTGGCCCAGCGACCGCAACGGCATCCTGCACGCCGCGCACAGCTTGAAGGAATCGAACATGCCAATGCGACGCAGCAGCGGAACGATCATCGCTCTGACACTGGCCGGCTTGTCCGTGACTATCACTCCGGGCACCGCGTCGGCCCAAGACCCGACGCCCGTCGCCTTACCGTGGACATTTCGGACCAACGCCATCGTCACCGGCAACTCCGATCGTTCCGATCCCGAGGGGTACAAGGTTTACAGCTCGATCGGGCTGCAGGTCGGACTCGACCGCGCTCTCAGCCGCCCTCTGCAGCTCGCCATCACCCTCGCTACCGAGTCGCGCGAAGTCGATGTCGCCGAGGAGACGGGTCCGGATACGCGGCTCGGCTCGCTGGAGTTGCTCCCGGTGAACCTCCTCCTCCAGCTGCGACCGCGCCGCGGCGGCCGACTGCATCCGTACGTCGGCGGCGGATTGAACGCCACCTTCTGCTGGGAGAAGAGCGGGCAATTGGACTCACTCGACGTAGCACCCAGCTTCGGCCCGGCGCTGCAGCTCGGCCTCGACCTCGACCTTTCCTCCTACATCCTGCTAAATCTCGATCTGCGCTGGAACACGCTGCGACCCGAGATCACGTCCGCCGGGGCGGAAACAGTCACATTGAAAATCGATCCGCTGACCTTCGGGATCGGAGTGGGATTTCGCTTCTAGTCCGGCTTGGGTGGATACGACGACCGGACATCGTCCGGTCTGTCCCCCAACTCGTGTCGGGCATCCGAATGTCGAGCGCTGTGAGGCGCCGGGAGGCGGGGAGAATGACTCACCATCGATAATCGAGAGACGATTACCTCGTCGCGGCTCAGCGCGTTAGCATCACTGTGTCCGACCACCATTCACTTCGGTGGGCACCCCGGCCCCGACTGAGCGGATCGCGTCGGCCTCGCCTCCCGGCCTTCCACTCCACGGCCGCTGCCGTAAGTTATTAATATAGCGATCGACCATTAGTAGATGGGCGGGCCGCGCGGTCGGACACCACGGGCGCCGACGGTCCGCGACCCGACGAAGATTGTAATCGCGAGTGCCAGAAGGCCCCTTCCACGGCATACGGCTGTTCATCGCCGAGATCCGCCGCCGGCGCGTTCTCCGCGTCGCTTTCGTATACGTGATCGTGGGGTGGGTCGTCGTCCAGGCCGCGGAGCTCCTCGTCCCGCAGCTCCTCCTGCCCGACTGGATCGTTCGGGCGGTCCTCCTCATCGTCTTGCTCGGTTTCCCCATCGCGCTCGTGCTGGCCTGGGCCTTCGAGATCACCCCGGAGGGCGTGCGTCTCACGGAGCCGGGCCCAACTGAGCGGAGCGCGACGGAGCGCACCACGCTCGAGCCGGGCGCGGGCGAGCCACCTCCCGGAGCGCACGAGCCACGTCCTGGAGCACGTCAGTCAGGTCCCGGACGAGCGGGCGGCGA
>JASFLD010000374.1:0-4794 GCA_050118275.1 Gemmatimonadales bacterium | reverse complement strand
CGCGCCAGACTTCACCGACACGTTCGGGTTCGAAGTGCTCTGGTACGGGAAGTTGCTTTCTGCTCACCGCAGTGCTCCTTTCGGTGCTTGTCCGCTCTCTGTCGAGGCGGCGCGGCGGGCGATCGACCGGCACAACCCTCGACTCCACCGGCAAGCGATTCAGGGCTCACCATCGTTTGCCGCGGCAGACATCGAGCCCTTCGTCGGCTCGACCTTCAGCTGTATCACGTCTCGCTTGAATATGAGATCCAGGGTCCAGTCGATTGCCACGCGGATGCGACGCTCCCAGCGAGGCAGGGCCATCAGGTAATATGAACGCCAGACAAACCACGCGGCGAATCCCGCCAACCGCACACCGAAGACCTGGCCGATGCCGCGGTGTTGGCCCAGGGAAGCGAGCATGCCGCGGCCTTTATAGCTGAACGGCTTCAACTCCCGGTCGTACAGTGCCGACCAGACGTTGTCGGCAACGCCGCGACCCTGTCGCACTGCATGCTGTGCCGTGGGCGGATGGATGCTTCCGTCCTCGCTGTCGCGAATCATCGCGCAGTCGCCGACTGCCCAGAGATCGTCGAACCCGCGTACCTGCAGGAATTCGTTCGTCGGCAGCCGCTGATCCTCTGCGTCCTCTTCGACCGGAATCTGCTCGATCAGTGTGGAGGGTCGAACGCCAGCGGTCCAGACGACGGTGTCGGTCCTCACCTCGCGACCGTCCGCGGTCTTCAGCAAGCCGGATTCGTATTTCTCTATCTTGGAATTCAGCCACACTTCAACGCCGCGCCGCTCCAGATCGCGCTGCGCGTAGGCGCCCAGCTGCTCCGGCAGCTCCTGCGCCAGATGATCGAGCATCTCGATCAGCACCATCCGTATCTCGCCCGGATCGATGCTCGTATAGTCCCGAACCGCTCGCATCACGAAGTCGTGCAGTTCGCCCATCACCTCGGTGCCATTCAATCCTCCGCCGCCGACCGCGAACGTAAGAAGCCCGCTTCGCTCGGCTTCGGACAGCACCTGAGCGCGCTCCAGCAACTGCACGACGTGATTGCGAATGGCGATGGCATCGCCGATTCTCTTGAGCGTGAAAGCGTTGCCGGCAAGTCCGGGGATGCCGAAAAACGCCGTCTCGCTGCCACATGCCAAGACGCACTGATCATATTCCAGCTCTCGCTCCCGGCCGTTCTCGTCCACGAAGCTGACCCGGTTGCCGTTCGTCTCCACCCGGGTCACCGTGCCCTGAATGTACCGCACCCGCTTGAGCATCCGCCGCAGCGGATTGACCGCGTGGCGCGACTCGATCTGCGACGACGCGACCTCCGCCAGCAGCGGCGTGAACAAGTGGAAGTTATCGCGACTGATCAGTACGACGGACCGCTCGTCGTGGCGTCGTAACTTCCGGTCCAGACGCCTGGCCGCGTTCACGCCAGCGAAGCCACCGCCGATGATCAGCGCATCGGCCCGATCCCGGCCATTCACGCCAGGCATGCGTCTTTCGTCGTTGCCGATCAATGACTCATCCACCGGTACACCCCCCGGCGGTCGCCTGCACACCGTTGTTCAACGTCACGACGATCTCCCTATGTCTCTTCTCTTGATTGCGGCTAATTGCGGTCCTCGAGTGCGATGGCTTTGATAGTCGCTTGCCCGCGAACTCTCCTCTGGCGATTTGCAGCCTGCTCGTTCGTTGCTGCAATCCCATCGTCTGACGCTAACGGCACTCTGGATCGTTCAATATCCGTGTCTCGACTCGATCGCGGCTCCGAAGTTCGACTGGGACATGAGTAGGTGATAAACCCAAACGGGGAGGTCGGCGAGATTCCCAGGATACGGTGGCGAACCAAGATCAAGAACGGGCAGGCTCGCGCGAGACCGACCATCTACAGTCGCACTAGCGCCGGGCTGCAAGCGAGGTCCTCCGATGTCACAGTGTCTTTCCTGTCCGGCGCCACCAGCTCGATACCGGCAGCCGCGTAGGCGCGCTCAATGAGCTTGCTGCACCAGAGCCGGTTCTTCTCCAACCGAAGAAGCGGGCGTCGCAAGGCAAGCAGCCGCGAGGGGATGTTTGTGACCAGCGCCGGCTTGTCCAGCTTCATGGCGCGAAACTTCAAGGCCTGCTCAACGACACGGCGTCGCTGTCTCGCCCGCAGGTACGGTACCCGATAGACGGCGTAACGATTCCGCCGATAGATCGTCCGCGGAACCGGCGATACCACGACGCCGTGTCGAGAAGTCGTGTGCAGCATTCTGCCCTTTCCCAGGTATAGCATGCTGTGTACGTACGTAGCCCGCAGCAACATCCGGTACACGAGCGCGATGGGCGACAACCTCAACGTCCTTGGGCTCGCCAGGATGATGTCAGCCTCGACCATGTTCGCCAACAGGGCCCGCCGCCGAAGCTCCCCCGTCAACCGCAGAACGGTCGTGACGATCCATTCCCACACCGCCTCTGCCACATCGCGCAGACGCCGCAGCAATCGACGCGGTTCGAAGCGCCCCCATCCGGACCTGTGCCTAGATCTGATTTTCATTCAGCACCTGGTCGCGCTGCACGCGGGAATTCACCGTGCCTCAATGTCGTCCTCGCTCGAAGCCGCTTGCCCGAGCCCGAGGACGCCGGCCGAAAGATGTACCTCGGCCCCTCTACTGCTTGCCCTGCCGACCTAGCTTCCCTCGCAACCAGCTCTTGCCTTCCTGCTCGTCCGAACGCTTCCGTCGCAAGGACGGCAACGCGCGGAGTGTCCCGATCGCGCCGACCACACTGGCGATACCCAGAATGCCGCCGATACCCAGCAGGGCTCTCCGTCTGTCCGGCAAAGTCCTCAGCCAACACATCGTCCGAAAAGTTGGTTTCACCATCTGACTCAACATCAATAACACCTCCAGGTTCGTGATTCATGACGGCAGTGTGACCTCCCGTTCATTGACCCCGACAGTCGAGACCCGTACAACGCCACCGAGGCACCGCAGGTCAAATCCCCGTTTCGATGCGATAGAGCAGATCGATTCCACGTTCCTCCCCTGTCTCGGCCACCAACGTCCATTTGCTCGACAGCATGTAGCGGAGTTGGAGCAGTCGCAGGGGATCGACCAAGCTGAGCCCGTATTTCACATAGAGGCGCGGTGACAGGTACTTGCCCGCCAGCAGGGACGCCTCCTGCAGCGAGCCCCCGCTCTCGATGCGGGCTTCCTCCAGATCCAACTCCGCGGCGATCCGACGCACCAAGACATTGGCTCCCTTGATGCCCAACTTGGACTGGGCGGATTCAAGAATGTTGCCGTCCGATTCACCTTTGCTCTCGAGCGCACCGCCCGTGGCCAGAATCACTGCTATGCGGTCCTGCGGAAGCGGCGGCTCGGAGAATAGTGTCACCAGAGGCGTCTGTGCCGTGCCCGTTACCTGCATGCCCGCCTTCACGTCCTCGGTGGAACGCGTGGCGACTATGTCCAGACCGGGGTTGTCGATCGGTCCGCCAGCAAAGATCAGCCTTCCTTTCTCGATCGTCAGGGTCTGACCGAATGCCGAATACTTGCCCGTGTCGACTACAAGCTCACCGCTACCGCTCGTGGGTTCGTCGGGTCGCTCGGCTACCAGCACACTGCCACTCAGCTGCCCGGCGAACCCGAATCCTTCCACTCGCACCGGGCCATCAAGCGAAACTCGCACTCGAGCATCGATCGCCATCTCGGGCTGGGCCGCTGCCGAGTCCGCGTACACGACGTCAGGCGAGACTTTCACCACCCGATCGGCCTCGCCCAACTGGATGTCAGCCGTATCGACGGTCAGCTCGCCCTCGATCCTCAATAGATCGCCGTCAAACTCCAGGTCGATCTTGGGCGAGGCTTCGACGCGACCCCGTTCGGTGTTCATCGCAACGACGCGTTCACCTTCCAAGCGTAGGTGCGATGGCGCGTCGGGACTGGGAGACAGACGAGAATCCCCGCTGATCTTCAAGCGGTTCTCGCCCGAGCGGAATCCACCCTCGAGCGCGATACGTCCATCAGGCTCACCCGTCGCGCTCAAATCCAGCTCCCGCAGCTCCAGGCCGAGCATGGGAACGTCGACGGCTCCATTCGTCAGTCTAGCCTCACCCAGTACTTCCGGCGAGCCCACCGTCCCCTCGAGCTCGAGCTGGAGCGCCAATGAACCCCGCAAGCCCTGCAGCTCCGGAGCCAGAGCTTCCAAAGCTTCCAGATCGCTCAGTCGCAGACCGGCCGAGCCCGCCAGCCGCTGGCTGTCGGACGGCAGGCCAAGGCCCTGGAACTCAGGAATCTCGAGGCGCGCCTGTACACGGCCCGTGCTGTCACCGTCCGCATTCAGCAGAGCGAACGCCAGCGACGCCTTCAGTCCAGCGGGGCCGCTCACCAGATCCAGGGTACCGCGCCTATAGTGGATCTCGTGGCTGACGGCGCCCGCCGGATACCCGATCTGGCCGGGCCCGGGTTGCAGGCGCGCCTGCACCGCAAGTCGGCCCTCTTCCCCGGCACCCGCCTGGATGGTCCCCTGGAGCTCGCCGCCCAACGACCAGCCCCCGGGCAGGAACGGTTGGGTCAGAGCCAGCGGGAGGTGGCGGATGGATGCGCGGGCGCTCCATGGCGCCGCCCGGCGCCATGCACCGGACAGGCACAAGCTCGACTCGCCCGACGTCAGACAGAGTTCGCGGCGCAGGACGACTCGATCCGCGGCAACGACCAGGCTATCGCTCGTGTCCCCCATTCCCCACCTTCCCGCCTGTCGCGGCTGCAGCTCGAGCCGCTGCAGCACGCCGCGCCAGATGAACCCGCCGACCGGAACGTCTT
>JASFLD010000373.1:0-4796 GCA_050118275.1 Gemmatimonadales bacterium | reverse complement strand
TGGTCGCGCCGGTTCTCCTCTGGTCGATCCGGCCCGACTCGACGTCGGATGGACCGGACGCCGCGAGAACGGCGGAGGCCGGCGGCTTGACGTCGCTGATGCCCATCTTCCTCGCCTTGGCGGCGTTGCTGGCGGCGGCGGCCAGCGGGCCCGTCCTGACCGGTTGGAGAGAGGGGTTGGCGTTGCTCGATCGCTTCGAGCTCTGGCAGACGCTGGAGCGAGGCGGCGACGGGCTGTTGGCACTGTTCCCCATCGCGCTGGTGCTGTTCGTGCCGGCCATCGGGTCGGCGACGATCCTCTCCTTCCTGTCCGGCACCGCCACCGCTTTCCTGTTTCGCGACAAGGGAAGCCGGTTCGTTAGGATCTACGCGGCGTGGATGGTGATTCATGCCGCCCTGGTCCTGGCGACCGTCTACTCGGGCAACCTGCAGAGCGAGCTGTCCGGACCGTGGCTCGACCAGCTGCGAGCCGAAGCGGCGACCCCGGACAGTCAGGGCGAGACGACCCCGCCCGAGGCCGTCACCTACCTGGAGGACTGGGTTCCCGCCGCGGTGGACCGAACCGCCACACTGGCCATACGCTGGACCTGGATATCCGTCGTCTATGCCGCGTGGATCCCGTTGCTGATCCTGGCATCGCGGGAGCGATTCAGGCTTCCACGGCGCCGAGCCGGACAAAGCCCGTAGCGCTTCAGCGGGCCTGCCGGTAGATTCTCCGACTCGCGGGTGCGGCGGGTGGTTCTAGGCGTCAAGCAAGTGAGAGCGGGCCATGGCAATCGACCGCGATCGAATCGATCGGTTCTTCGGAAAGCTCTTCTTCCGCACCGTGGGTGTGATCTGTTTCATTGCGGCGTTTCTGTTGCTGGCCGAGGCCGCGTGGATACTGCTCCGACGCGGCGAGTGGTTCGGCATCTTCTGGCTGGCTGGTGCGGCGATGTTCGCCGCCATCGGCTTCTACTGTTTCGGCAAGAACCGCCGACTATCCGAGGCCGAGTTCCACTGACCGGGTGAACGACTCGGCGAATCGCGTCGCCCTCGTTCTCTGAATCGGCCAGATCGGCGCTCTCGGTAGGTCGCCTTCCTGACATTTCTCAAACTGATCCCGCCAAAAGCGGAAAGCGGCCGACGCCGAAGGCGCCGCCGCTCTCGTACCGCCCTGCCCGATCGTACGGTTCGCTGGCTGTCAGTCGCCCACGGGCCGGCGTACCAGTGCGCGCCCGATCCAAACGTAGCGGGACTCCTTCGCGCGCGCCGCCTCGCAGCTGGCGCACAGCCGCTGGGAGCCATTGCCCGCCCGATCGGCGCACACCGACCCACACTTAGGGCAGACCCTCGTCTGTTCCGGAAACAGCTTGACCCGCAGCCAGTTCACTCGATCCTCCTCACGTCCTCGGGCGGAATCCGATTGCCCGCCAAGCACTTAGAGGGCACGACCCGTGCCAAGCCAAGCATCGGACGCCCGACGAGGCTCAATGCCGCTATCGCATTGGGGGAAATAGAGTTAGCGAATAGGTATTCCCGAAGACCCGCTGCTGCCGCCGCCGCGTCGATCGCCGGGTGTGGGGACTCGCCAGACATCAGGCGTTCTGCGACGCGACGGAGGGCTGCGCCCAGTCGGCGGACTGCTTCCGGCGCCCTCGACGCGACTCCCCTGGCGGCTCGGAATTCGGCCCGCCGCGATGTCCGACCTCGCACCCCTTCCCGTCTCCGGCTTCCCACGGCTTTCCGGTCTGCCTAGATTGCTGGATCCACACTACGTTCGCTGGGACCGACGCCCAACGCGGCACCGTGACCGAAAAGACATGAGAGCATCAGCCCCAACCATCGCGACGCTCATCGCCGGGCTCGCCGTCATGGCCTGTGCCGGTGGCAGCGGGCCAGAGGCGGCTCCCACACCCGAGGCCGGCTCGACCGCACAGCTCGAAGCGCTCTACCGCGCGCGGACGGATAGCGCCAATACGCGCTTCAGCGAGGCTGATGTCCGCTTCATGACCGGCATGATCGGCCACCACGGACAGGCCCTCGTGATGGCGGCGTTGGCGCCCAGCCACGGCGCCAGCCCGTCGATACGGACCCTGACGGCCCGCATCCTCAACTCCCAGAACGACGAGATCGCCACCATGCAACGCTGGCTGCGCGATCGCGGGCAGCCGGTCCCCGAGGTCGAAGTCGTGGGCACGACGCTGATGGTCAACGGCTCGGAGTACACCATGCATATGCCGGGGATGCTGACGCCGGACCAGATGCGGGAGCTAAACGCGGCCCGCGGCCCCGAGTTCGACCGGCTGTTTCTGACCTACATGATCCAGCACCACCAGGGGGCCGTCAACATGGTGTTCGATCTGTTCAGCACAGATGGCGCCGCGCAGGGCGCGGCGACCTTCAAGCTGGCCTCGGACATCCAGGTGGATCAGAGCACCGAGATCGCCCGCATGAAGGCGATGCTCGAATCACTGTCCGCGCCGGACGGCGGACACTGATCAATCGAGACTCACATACGTTTGAGGTATCCGTAATGAAGTTCTCCGCCCCAACCCATCGGCCGCACCGATTTTCGTGCCGTCTCTGGCTGGCGTCGGCCGCCGCCGGGCTAGTCGGTTTTGCCGGCTTCGCCTCCCACGCCGGAACGCTGGAAGCGGCTCCTCAGGACGCCGCTCACCAAGGCGCGATGACGGCGCCGAGCCCCGACCCACGCATCGGGCTGCGAGCCGGGCTGTTCGACGCCGAGGAAGCGGCTTGGAACCTTCGGGTCGTCTCGGAGACGCCGCCGCCCGAAGAGTTCGTAGGCATCACCAACTCGGACCTCGCCTTCACGGGCCACTACGCCATCCAGGGGAACTACAACGGCATCCAGATCTGGGACATCGCGGACCCCAGTCGTCCGGCCCTCGTCGACGCCTACGTGTGCCCCGCTTCGCAGAGCGATGTCTCGGTCTACGAGAATCTCCTCTTCGTCTCGGGCGAGGGGCTGGGTGGCCGGCTCGACTGCGGAACCCAAGGCGTGGAGACGGCCGTGAGCGCGGAACGCCTGCGCGGCATCCGCATCTTCGACATCAGTGACATCCGGGACCCCAAGTACATCGCCAACGTGCAAACCTGCCGCGGGTCTCACACCCACTCGCTGCTGGTCGACCCGACCGACAAGCAGAACGTCTACGTCTACGTTTCCGGCTCCTCGATGGTGCGGCCCGCGGACGAGCTACCCGGCTGCTCCGGCGCTTTCCCGGAGGAGGACCCGAACTCGGCCCTCTTCCGCATCGAGGTGATCCGGGTGCCGCTGGCCCACCCCGAGCAGGCGGCCATCGTGAGTTCGCCGAGGATATTCAGCGGGCTGGTCGCCCCACCCGAGCACGGTCTGGCGCCCGAGGACATCGCCAAGCTCGAGCAGGCCAAAGAGCGCGGCGCGTTCATCGCCGAGCTCTACGGCCAGCCGCGCGTGCTGTCCGACCGGGACGCAGCGGCGATGCTCGACAGCATCGTCTCGGCGCGCGGCGGCGGCGGCGCGCCGACGGCAGCGGACAGCGCGTCCCTACGCTCCTACCTGCCGGAATGGGCCGCGCAAAGGGAAGCCGCCGGCGGGTACTATCCCGGCGCCGGCCCCACACAGTGCCACGACATCACGCTCTACCCGGAGATCGGTTTGGCGGGCGGCGCCTGCGAAGGCTACGGCCTCCTGATCGACATCAGCGATCCAGTCAACCCGAAGCGCATCGACGCGGTCAGCGATTCGAACTTCTCCTACTGGCACTCGGCCACGTTCAACAACGACGGGACCAAGATCCTGTTCAGCGACGAGTGGGGCGGTGGCAGCCAGCCGAAGTGCCGCCCCACCGACCCGCAGGAGTGGGGCGCCGACGCGATCTTCACCGTCGATAGCCGGCGGATGCGGTTCCACAGCTATTACAAGCTGCCGGCCCCGCAGACATCGCTGGAGAATTGCGTCGCCCACAACGGCTCGCTGATTCCCATCCCCGGACGCGACGTGATGGTGCAAGCGTGGTACCAGGGCGGCATCTCGGTCTTCGACTGGACCGATCCGGCCAACCCCGTCGAGATCGCCTTCCACGATCGCGGTCCGGTGGACTCGACCACGATGGGCGACGGCGGCAGCTGGTCCGCCTACTGGTACGACGGGGTGATCGTCAGTTCCGAGATCGCCCGCGGACTCGACATCTTCGAGCTACTGCCCAGCGCCTTCCTCTCGCCGAACGAGATCGACGCCGCCAACACGGTCGAGCTGGCTTACCTGAACACGCAGGGCCAACCGAAGTTCGTCTGGCCGTCCAGCTTCGCGTTAGCACGGGCGTACGTGGACCAGCTCGAGCGCTCGGGCGGCCTATCCGCGGACCGGATCGCGTCCGCCCGGCAGGCCCTCGCGCGGGCGGAGCGGGCGTCGGGCACGAAGCGGCGCGACGCCCTGAAGGCGCTGGTGACGCAGTTGGAGAGCGAGCAGCACGGGTCGCCCGACGCTGGGAAGGTCGGGATGCTGGTGGACGCCGTGCAAGATATGGCGGCATCCGTGCGCTGAACCGCGGCCACGGTGATTGCCGCTCACGGATCACGCCAGCGACGATAGATCGACACGGTAGGGCACGCGCGGCTCGGCGTCGACAGCATGCAGCAGTTGGATTGACCTGAGCCCGGCCTCTGGGCCGGGCGCAGGTCCAGGCTGGGGCTCAGCTCGATTCGGGTGGCACCGGGTGCCGCCTGCTTGGATCTGGGCAGGGGGCTTCGTCGTCCGTCAGGTCCCAGCGCGGCACGAACTTGTAGCCGGTGAAGATGCTCTCCATCAGGGCG
>JASFLD010000372.1:0-4808 GCA_050118275.1 Gemmatimonadales bacterium | reverse complement strand
CTGGTCTCCGACCTCCTGGTCGCCGAGGACGAGACGCGCCGGGCACTGAAGCGACTGCGCCATCAAGGCCACGAAGTGCTGGTCCTCCATATCCTCGACCCGGGAGAACTCGATCTTCCGGGAATCGGCGACGCGATCTTCGTCGATCCTGAGACCAACGAGGAGATAGCCGCCCGCTCGGCGGAGCTGCGCTCCGAGTACCGAGAGGCGGTGAACTCCGCCGTGGAGGAGTGGCGTCGGATCTGCGGCGCCCAGACGATCGACTACTATCTCATGGCGACAGACCAACCGCTCGCTTTGTGTCTCGGCGATTACCTGCACACGCGGGCGCGACTGCGATGATCGGATTCCTGCATCCCGTATTCGCCTTGGCCGGGCTCGCCATCGCGGTCCCCATCATCCTGCACCTCGTACGTCGCCGCGAGGTTCGGCGACTGACGTTCCCGGCCATCCGCTACCTGCGACGCGCCGAGGAGCGTTATGCGCGTCGCCTCCGCCTCCGACACTTGCTGCTCCTCGCGGTACGGGGTTCGATCATCCTTGTCGCCGCCATCGCGGCGGCGGGTCCGTTGATCGGCAGGGGCGAAGCCGAGGATCATCGGCCGACGGCCCTGGCAATCATCATCGACGACTCCCAGAGCTCCAGTCGCCTGCTGGCCGATCGAAGCTTGCTCGACCTCTACGCCGAGCGGGCGAGGCGAACCCTGGACTTGGCGACGCGCGATGATCGGATCGCCTTGTTCAGCGCCGTGCGGCCCGACGCCGGAGCCTTGAGCGACGATGTCGACGGAAGCCGCGACTACCTGGCACGTCTGCGACCGACGGCGGGCCTCGCTCGCCTTCCCAGGGCGCTGAGACAAGCGAGTGCGTGGCTCGAATCCTCCGGCGTAGAGGTCCGGGAACTGCACGTGTTCACCGATCTGCAGCGCGTCTCTCTGGAACCGTTTCTGTCAGACTCCATCGAGGCTGGCGACCTCGGCACCGATCTTCGGGTGATCGTCTATTCACCCGAGACCGCACCCGAGCCGAACGGCGCGCTTGGCGACCCGGTACCCGAGGTCCAGCCGCTCGGCGCGAACCTGCAAACGCCGGTTGCGATACCGCTCGCCTATTTCGGAGGACAAACGCCCGACGAACCCACCGTCATACGGCTCGTAGCCGGGGATCGGATCATCGGCATGGCTGAGGGCCGCTTCGGCGAACAGGCCTTGCTGCGGCTCCCCCCACAGGACAGCGGTTGGCTGCAGGGTCACTTCGAGATCGAGCGCTCGGGACTCGCGGCGGACGACCGGCGCTACTTCAGCTGGTTCGTCCGGCCGGCACCCAGATTGGCGGTGATCGGCCGCCCACCCGACTTCTTGCTCCACGCCATCGACGCGCTCGAAAGGGGCGGTCGCCTACGGCGCGTCGAATCTTCGCTCGCCGACGTCTGGATCAGCATCGACGGTGAACGCCTCGATGAAGCTCTCGCCGCCGGACGCTCCGTCGTCGTTCATCCCCCCGCCAGTCCGTTGGACTTGCCGCGGCTCAATCAGCGGTTGGCCCGTGCGGGTGTGCCCTGGCGTTACGAGGGAGGCTCACAGCCCAGCGGACTGACACGCATCGCCCAGAACCTTAGTTTGCCGGGACTGGCCGGTGCCGTGGTTCGATCGTATTACCGACTGGCGCCGGACGCACTGGCCGCCGGAGACACGGCTCTGCTCAGCCTCGAGGACGGTCGGCCGTGGTTGATCCGTGGTCCGGCGAGCACAGTCGGCACCTACTTGCTGCTGGCGTCACCTCTCGACCGCCACGCCTCCGATGTCCCTGTCAGCGCCGGAATGGTGCCCTTCATCGACGCACTGATCGGCGATTGGGCACGCCGCGGGGACCTCGAGCCTTCCACGCTCGCTGGGCCCGCGGTGATCAGCCTGCCCGATCGAGCGCGCGAGATCGAACGTCCCGACGGTTCCCGGAGCCCCGTGGAGGGCGGCGCACCGTTCCACGTCGATGAAGCCGGTGGTTACAGGGTCCTGGCCGGCGACCAGGTTCTGAGGGCGCTCTCGCTCAACGCTCCGCTGCTCGAAGCCGACCTGGAGCGCGGCAGTGAAGCGGCACTGGAGCAGATTCTCCCCGCCGCCGAGTGGTCCTGGAGCCACGCCGCGACGGTGGATGAATGGGTGGGGCAGGCTTTCCAGCAACGCCGCGGAAGGCTAGCCTGGCGTCCCCTTGTCGTGTTTCTTCTCCTCCTGTCTATTATCGAGGCATCCCTGGCAGCGGCGGGTCGGCAGAAGGTGACGCGACAAGGCGGCCGAGATGCACCTTAATAAACCTTTGGTAAGGTAGTTTCAGGTAGCAGTGATCATAGAAAGCCTGTGCAGTACGCCCGAGTTTGGCCGGCTGGTCTCCCAGTTGCCCAAGGCGGGCGAAGAGCGTCGGTTGACTGGTCTGCCCGGATCGGCGCCTGTGGTGCTGGCGGCGGCTTTGATCGAGGCCGGTGCGGCGCGCCGGGTTTTGCTGGTCGCCCCCAACGCCATGGCCGCCGAGGAGTGCGAGGTCGACCTGGAAGCTCTGGTCGCTGGGCGGGCACGGGTCTTCCCTCAGCGGGAGTCGGTCCATCCCGAGAGCGCTGATCCCCACGTCGAGATAGCGGCGCGCCGCGTGGATGCACTCCAGGCGATGATCGTCGGTCGCGCCAAGATCCTCGTCACCACCGGCCGGGCTCTAGGCGAGCGATTCGGCTTGCCGGTCAGTTGGACGGATCTCGAGATCTCGCTCGCCGTTGGTAGCGAGGTCGGCCGCGATGACCTCGTCGAGTCACTCGAGCGCGCCGGCTACCGCCGGACCTCGCTGGTAGAAGCGGTCGGCGATTACTCGCTGCGGGGCGGGATCGTCGATGTTCACCCCATAACGACGCTGGATCCGGTACGCATAGAATTCTGGGGTG
Source organism: Gemmatimonadales bacterium (assembly GCA_050118275.1). Classification (GTDB taxonomy): domain Bacteria; phylum Gemmatimonadota; class Gemmatimonadetes; order Palauibacterales; family KS3-K002; genus JASFMO01. The sequence continues at coordinate 1,882 of JASFLD010000372.1, read as the reverse complement.
ATCGCATCGAATCGATTCGCTCGTTCGATGTGCTCGATCAGCGCTCGATCGAGCAGCACGACTCCGTACGCTTGCTGCCGGTCAGCTTCCCGGTCGAGGACGCCGGCGCGCCCACCGATAGCGACCCGGTGGAAGCGCGGATGGGCACACTGCTTGACGTCCTTCCTGAATCGACGCTGGTCTTGAGCGTCGATCCCGAGGCCGAGCAGGCCGAGCGCGAGCGCAGCTGGAACGAGTTGGCGCGGCGAACCGAGACGCCGGAAGTTTACCAGGATCCGCCGGCCGGAGTCTCGGCGAGGCTGCGCGAGTTTGCGAACCTGCGACTGGTCACGGAACCGGATCGCGCGCAGCTCGATTTCGGCGTCCGTCCGGCGCCGGCGATCGACCGCAAGATCGAACGTCTCGTCGACGCGGTCGGTGAGGCGCTGGCGAACGGAGGGCGCGTGCTGATCCTCTGCGACAACGAGGGACAGCTGGAGCGGCTCGAGGAGATTCTGGAGGATGCGGCCGGCGCTTCCACGGCCAAGCGGATCGCACTCGGACTGGCTCCTCTCGCCACCGGCTTCGTCATTCCCACCGCCGAGCCGCCTCTCTGGTTGTTCGTCGATCACGAGATCTTCAGGCGCGCCAGAAGGCCGCGGCGCGGACGTCGCGTCGCAAGCCGTGGGACGCTGGACACCCTGTCCGCGCTCGCCGTCGGCGACTACGTCGTCCACCTGGACCACGGCATAGGCCGCTATCGGGGGCTGGAGCGCGTGGTCGTCGGCGGCGAAGAAATCGAGACGTTGGTTTTGGAGTACGCTGGCGGCGACATCCTCCGCGTACCCCATTACCGTGCCGACCTGATCGAACGGTGGATCTCCGAGAGCGAGGACGAGCGCGATCGTCCCACGCCTCGGTTGCACAGGTTGGGCAGCGGCAGCTGGCAGAAGCTGAAGAAGCGGACGCAGGACGCCATTCACACGATGGCCGCCGAGCTGCTCGAGCTCTACGCGGCGCGGCGCGTCAGCGAAGCGCACTCCTTCAGCCCCGATTCACGCTGGCAACGCGAGATGGAATCGGCCTTCATCTACGAGGAAACGCCGGACCAGGAGCGCGTGGCGGAGCAGGTCAAGGCCGCGATGCAGCGGACTCAGCCGATGGACCTGCTGATCTGCGGTGATGTCGGCTATGGCAAGACCGAGATCGCGATCCGCGCCGCGTTCAAGGCGGTCCAGGACGGCAAGCAGGTCGCCTTGCTGGCGCCGACGACGGTACTCGTCGAGCAACATCTGCAGACACTGCGGGCTCGGTTGGCCGACTATCCCGTGGTCATTGAATCGCTGTCACGCTTCCGGACCGCCGCCGAGCAGGAGGCAGTGGTCAGGGGCCTGGCCGGCGGCTACGTCGACATCGTGATCGGCACCCACCGTCTACTTTCGGCCGATGTCCACTTCAAGGATCTCGGCCTGCTGGTCATCGACGAAGAACAGCAGTTCGGCGTCGCGCAGAAGGAACGACTGAAGGCGCTGAAGCGGAGCGTCGATGTGCTGACCCTGACCGCCACGCCCATACCGCGCACCCTTCACCTTTCCTTGAGCGGACTGCGCGAGCTGGCCGTCATCAGCACGCCGCCCCGCGATCGACGACCTATCATCACACACATGATCAGTTGGGAGGACCAGACCATAGAGGATGCGGTTCGACTCGAGATCGATCGCGGAGGGCAGGTCTTTTTCGTGCACAATCGCGTCGAGTCGATCGAGGGGGTTGCCTCCAGGGTCCGACGCCTCGTGCCCGACCTGCGGGTCGAGGTGGCTCACGGTCAGATGTCGGAACGCCGGCTCGAGAAGGTCATGACCGACTTCGTTCGTGGCGACATCAATGTGTTGGTCTCGACCGC
>JASFLD010000371.1:0-4815 GCA_050118275.1 Gemmatimonadales bacterium | reverse complement strand
GTGCTGGGGTTCCTGCGTGCCGCCAATCGACCCGAGTTGGAAGCGGTCTCGGCGGCGTACCGAGCCACGGCGAAAGAGCGCCGGCGCGAGGCTCTCCAGAGCCTGCTGGACGGGCTGGAGGAGTCGCCGCCTTCGCCGGCCCGACCGGCGCTACTGCTCTGGGCAGGGGAGCTGGCGATCGACGCAGGTGATCTCGAGGTCGCTGAATCCACTCTGGGCGCGGTCGCGGATTCTTTCCCGGATGCGGGACAGGCGCCGGTCGCGCTTCTGCGGCTGGCCGAAGCTCTGGCCGGTGCCGACCGGTCCGCCGCGGCGATCGAGTTGCTCGAGCGGCTGATACTAGACTATCCGGACAGCGCGCTAACACCGCTCGGTCGCCGTCGATTGGCCGAGCTCAAACAGGAAGTACCGCGCTCGTGATCAAGCTGGGCCGCCTGGTTCTTCTCGCTGCGCTCGCGATGGCAACGCCACTACAGGCTCAGTATCTTCTGCTGCCGATGGACGCGGCCCAGGCGAATCACCTGCGATCCTACGGCCTGGCGTATTGGATGTTGCAGCGTGGCGAGCAGGTCGAATGGCTGCTGAATTATCGCGCCGGCTCGTTCCTGCTCCCTGACGCTGAGGCGGTGCGGCGCGAGGCGGCGCTGCGCGGGGTAACGGTCGAAGCATTGAGCGTCAGCCGTGTCGCTGCGGTGCGTGCCGAGATCGAGGCGTCGAACATGGAGGCGGTGATTCTCGAGAAGGCCCCGCGTATCGCTGTCTACACGCCGCCCAGCGCGCGCCCCTGGGACGACGCGGTCACGTTGGCGCTGACCTACGCGGGGATCGAGTACGACAAGTTGTGGGATCCGGAGGTCCTCGCCGACCAGTTGCTGCAGTACGACTGGCTGCACCTGCACCACGAGGATTTCACCGGCCAGTTCTCGAAGTTCTACCTGACCTACGCAGGATCGGCGTGGCTGCAGGAGATGGTCATGCGAAACCAGCGACTCGCCGCGGCGCACGGCTACCGGGACACGCCGGCGCTGAAGAAGGCGGTGGCCGAGAAGATCCGAGAGTACGTCGAGAGCGGTGGCTTCTTGTTCGCCATGTGCACCGCGACTGAGACCATCGACCTGGCGCTGGCCGCGGCAGGCGTGGATATCGCGGCCAGTTATGCCGATGGAGACGGTATCGATCCCGAGGCACAGGCCAGGCTGAATTGGGAACGGAGCTTCGCCTTCGAGGACGGTGTACTATTCGCCGATCCCTCCCTCTCGGCATTCAGCGATATCGATGGCCATCTGGTCAACACCCCGATGCGCCAGCCGTTGGGGACTTTCCAGTTGTTCGATTTCAGCGCGAAGATCGATCCGGTGCCGACCATGCTGACGCAGAATCACGAGCGCGTCATCCGGGATTTCTACGGTCTGACTACGAGCTTCCGGCGAACTCGGATCAAACCCTCCGTCATAGTGTTGGCCGAGGAGCCGGGAGCGCCGTGGGTCAAATACGTGCATGGCAATTACGGGCAAGGCACGTGGACCTTCCTGGGCGGACACGATCCTGAAGATCCGCAGCACGTCATCGGCGATCCACCCACGGATCTGGATCTTCATCCGCATTCGCCGGGTTATCGCCTGATTCTCAACAATGTGCTGTTCCCGGCTGCCAAGAAAAAACACCTGAAGACCTGACTAGCCCGACAGCGGCTTGCCCAATAGGTTTCCCGGCACAGGAGAGCGCGGTTGGACCAGATTCGACGCCGGGCCGCATCCGTCCGCGATGCCGCGCCGTTCACCTTGTTCGGACCACCAAGGGATAAGACAAATGCCAGCATTTTCGGGACAGTTCTCGTCGCTTCCCCCCTACGCGTTGGCGGACGTGCCGAAGATAAAGGCGGGGCTCATCGAAGACGGTGTGGACGTTATCGATCTGGGCGCGGGCGATGCCGATCAGATGCCGCCGCCGAAGACCATCGCGGCGATACAGGAAGCTGTCACGGTCGAGAAGTACAGCCGATACCCTTTTCAGCGCGGCCTGCCGGAGTTCCGCACCGCTATCTCCGATTGGATGCACCGGCGTTTCGGCATCGAGATCGACGGCTTCGAGGAAGTGCTACCACTGATCGGCACGAAAGAGGGAATCGCCCACCTCCCCCTCGTCTATCTCGATCCAGGCGATGGCGCCATCGTGCCCGACCCGGGCTACTATCCGTACTTCGGCGGCGCCCACATGTTGGGGGCCGATGTGATCCAGGTGCCGCTGCGGCGCGAAAACGGCTACCGCCTCGATTGGACCGAAGTCCCCAGGGACAAGCTGGCCCGTGCCAAGCTCCTCTACCTGAACTACCCTAACAACCCGACGGGCGGTGTGGCGACGGAGGAGTATCTCACGGACACCCTGGAGTTCTGCCGCGAAAACGATCTCCTGCTGGTCCACGACAATGCCTACTCCGAGATCGCGTACGACGGTTATCGTCCGCCGAGTGTCTTGCAGTTTGACGGCGCCAAGGAGATCGCCGTCGAATACCACTCGCTGTCGAAGACGTTCAACATGACTGGTTGGCGCATCGGCTGGGTCGCCGGCCACAGGGAGACGATACAGGCGCTGGCCAAGGTCAAGGTGTATTACGATACCGGCGTGTTCCTTGCTGTGCAGGCGGCGGGGGCAGCGAGTCTCGAGGTTTGGGAGGAGTTCGTGCCGAAGAATGTGGCCGTCTTTCAGGAACGGCGGGATGCCGCAGTCGAGGGATTCCGCGAGGCCGGGTTCGAGGTGGAGGTGCCGCGCGCTACCATGTATCTGTGGATTCCCATCCCCAGCGACGAACCATCGGTGGATTTCGCCCGCCGCATCCTCAAGGAGTCTGGCGTCGTTCTCTTCCCGGGCACGGGCATGGGGCAGGGCGGCGAGGGGTTCTTCCGGGTCGCCCTGACGGTGCCGGCCGAGCGCCTGCGGGAAGCGGCGCAGCGTGTGGCACGCGTGCTCTGATCGGAACCGGATGGTGCGGCCGGAGTATCAGCTATCGTGATCTTGGTTACTCTTCTGCAGACCCCGGAGGCACCGTCCGGCAAGGAGGACTCGTCTGACGCGGAGCGCAAGAGACGCACGCTGTCGGTGACACGCGAGCGCCACCGGCGCTACCGCCTGGCGGTCTCCGCGGGAGTCATCGTTTCCGTCATTCTTCACGTGCTGGTGGTCTTCCTCTCCCCCTTGATGGTTCGCTACGTGGGGCCCCTGGATCTCTATCCGCCGGCACGTCGCTTCCGCCCGGAGCCGACCGGGATGCAGGCGCTGGATGTGCGCGTGACGGAGACGCCCGAGGTCGAGCCGCCGCCGGTGCGCGAGCCGGAACCGGAGCCGGAGCCGGAAGAGACCGCGCCCGTGGCCGTGGAAGCGGAGGGTGAACCGGTTGCGTCGGCGGCCGAACGCTTGCGGCCCCGCATCGGTGATTGGCGGCTGTGGATCATTGTCCCTCTCGCCCCGCGGAAGGATCTGACGCCCGAGGAGCGTCTGGCTCGGTTGGAAAGTCGCCTGTACGCCATGCTGGAGGCGTATGACGACAGCATGGCGGCGGAGGCGATCCGGCAGGCCGAGCAGATGGACTGGACCGTCGGTGAAGAGGGCAACAAGTGGGGCGTTTCGCCAGGGCAGATACACCTGGGGCCGGTCACCCTCCCGCTGCCTTTCTACATCGGCCCCAGTCGCGAGGCGGAGGGCATGCTCCGCGAGTACGATGCGATCCAGCGCCAGGCGGGGCAGGCGGATATCGACGACTCTTTCGAGGCGCGGGTCAAAGCGATACGCGAACGGGAGAAGGCCCGTCGTGACACCACTTCCTCGGGCGGGGGCTAGCCGCCGCAGCGATTGCAACGCCGACCTTTCAAGATAAGTTAGAGGTTCATCTCAGACGATGGAGACGAGCGCCCGGCGGTTCCGGCGGGCGTGAGCCGGTGTTTTCTGGCGTGCAGAGGAAAGTGGCGATTCGATGGAGACGGGACAGGCGAAACAGGGTGAGCTGGCGACCCGATTCGACCCGCGGTCGTTCGAGGAAGCCTGCTACGCGCGCTGGCTCGAAGGTGGCTACTTCGGTGCCGACCCCCACAGCGAGCGGGAGCCATACGTCATCGTCATGCCGCCGCCCAACGTGACCGCCGAGCTGCACATGGGTCACGGACTGAACAATACCATCCAGGACGTATTGATCCGCTGGCGCCGCATGCAGGGCAGAGAGGCGCTGTGGGTGCCCGGCACGGACCACGCGGGAATCGCCACACAGAACGTCGTGGAGCGGCGCCTGGCGGCGGAAGGGAAGACCCGCTGGGACTTGGGCCGCGAGGCATTCGTCGAGCGTGTCTGGGAATGGGTAGGCGAGACGGGTGGGCGGATACTCGATCAACTGAAGGCGATCGGTAGCTCGGCCGACTGGCAGCGTACTTGCTTCACTTTGGATCCGGGCCCCAGTGCGGCGGTGCGCGAGGTGTTCGTCCGGCTCTACGAGAAGGGCCTGATCTATCGCGGCCACCGCATCATCCACTGGTGCGTGCGCTGCCACACCGCGCTGTCGGACGAGGAGGCGGTGGTCAGCGAGGGCGGCGAGAAGGGCAGTCTCTGGCACATCCGCTACAAGGCAGCCGACGGCGGGCCGGGCGTGGTGGTCGCGACGACGCGGCCCGAGACCATGCTCGGCGACACCGGCGTCGCCGTGCATCCCGATGACGAGCGCTATCGCGATCTGTTCGGAAAGAACGTGATCCTGCCACTGCTCGATCGCCCGATTCCGGTCGTCACCGACGAGCTGGTGGACAAGGAGTTCGGCACCGGCGCGGTGAAGGT
>JASFLD010000370.1:0-4825 GCA_050118275.1 Gemmatimonadales bacterium | reverse complement strand
GGAGCCCGATAAATCGCGCTACCCCGCCTACACCTTCCGTATGTCGACCCGCGACATGGCGCGGTTCGGCCAGCTCTATCTGCAGCGGGGACGTTGGGGCGAGGACCAGGTCATCCCGGCGGGATGGGTCGAACGAAGCACGCGAGCCCAGGCCGACCTGGGCGGTGGACGCGGCTACGGGTACATGTGGTGGATCTATGACGTTGGCTCGCTCCCCGATCGCTATGAGTACGCGAACCGCTATCGCACGATCCTGGCGCGCGGCACGGGCGGTCAAGCGATCTTCGTGATTCCGCAGGCCCAGCTGGTGGTCGTGCACCGCGGTGACACCGACAACGACCGCCCCGTCGATGGGCCGGACGTCTGGATGGTGGTTGAAAAGATCCTCGCGGCGCAGGAGGGAGAAGGTGTGGCCGAGCCGCGCTTGGTGGAGCTCGAGCCCGAACCGTTGCCGAATGTGCTGCCGGCGCCGTCGCTACCGCGGCCGGTGACGATCGCCCCCGAGACACTGAACGAATACGTGGGTCGCTACGAATTCGCTCCCGATGTTGTCGGTCGGATCTTCCTGTACGAGGGCCGGCCGTTCATTCAGGTGCCCGGCGAGGGCGAGGCCGAGCTGTTCGCGATGAACGACTCGACGTTCTTCGTCCGTATGGTAACGGGCATCACCATCACCATCCAAGGTGGCCCCGGTGGCGAGGTGACCGGCCTATCATTGAGCATGCCGAGCGGCGTGATGCGTGCCGAGCGGCTGCCTTAGCTCCTGTGACCGAATAGGCGCCATCGCGGGGCGACGCTTCCGGGCGCGCCCCGCGGTCGCCGCCGATTCGATGCAGGCTGGCGTTATCGAGGCGGCGGTTCGGAGGCGGAGCGATGGTAGGTGATGGCTGATTCACCGAAATCCCAGATCATCGAGGCGAAACTCCCTCCGTCCAGATCGGCGAAACGAATCCGTCCGTAGTCGGCCGGTATCTCGAACTCGCGCTCGCTGACCGGCACGAGGTACTTGCCGACAGGCCATCCGTCGCTGTAGAGCCAGAGCCATCCGTCGCGGGCTTCGACGTCCATGAAGCGATCTTCGCTCTCGTAGTGGCCGCTGTAACGCTCGAGTTTGTCCGGAGCGAGGGGTACCGCGCGGCGGAATGCCACCCGCTCGTAGGGCTGGTCGAAGACTATCGCCGCCACGTCGCGGGCGATTCGCACCCACCGCCCGTTCTCGAGGTTCATCAGCATCACGACGATCGTGCCGTCGTCGAACACCGCCAGGCTCGACATGTAGCCCTGGAGCGCTCCGGTCTGCTCGATGCCGCGTTGATCGCCGACCTCTATTTTCCCCCAGCCGTAGGGCCAATCGGAAGCGATCTGCGCGTCGATATCGAACAGGCGGTTGCGATGTATCGCGACCCCCCAGCGATAGAGATCATCGGCGGTGGAGGAGAGCGCCCCGCTGCCGATGGAGAAGCCGATGTCGGGAAGGCGCGGATGAAATACCCATTCGGGCCCCGGCGTGGGAATGTAACCGACGGCGTGTCGTGGATCGCTGGCCGGGTCCCGTACCATGCGGGTGCCCCGCATCCCCAACGGCTCGAAGATCTCGCGCGCCAGGAAGGTATCATACGGCACGCCGCTCGCCTGTTCCACGACGTAGGCTAGCAAGCTGAAACCGGCGTTGCTGTAGCGTCCATCTGTACCCGGCTCGAACAGGAGCGGCTTCGCCGTGATCCGTTCCACCAGTTCGTCCAGCGTCAGGGATGTGGAGAACCCGTCCTTCCAATCCGGGTCGGCTACACCCGACTCGTGACGCAGCAGATGCCGAAGCGTGATCCGCTTCGCCGGCGCGAAGTCCTCGAGATAGAGGCTCAGCGGGTCGGACAACGAAAGCTGCCCGCGATCCGCGAGGATCGCGATGGCCGCTGCGGTGAACGTCTTGGTGAGAGATGCGATGCGGAAACGAGTCAACCGGCCGACAGGGATGCCCGCCTCGTAGTCGGCCTCCCCATAGGCCCGGAAGGCGAGCACCGAGTCGGGTGTCCCGATCAGAAAGGCGCCGCTGAACTCGTGGTTTTGGAGCAGAACCGCGGCGTACGCATCTATCTTCGATCCGAGGTCATAGTCCTGCGCCCTGGCTGGCGCGGGACCGGCGAGGGACATTGCGAGAAGACAAACGGCCGCGGGCGGAGCGGATGGCTGGAGCCTCCACATCAGCGCTTATCCTCGTACGGGACCCACCGGCAGTCATTCATGACGTAGCGCTTCCATCGGGTCGATACGCGCGGCGCGCCGCGCTGGTAGATAGCATGCGAATAGCCCCACCAGAAGGAGGAATAGCGAGACGACCAGGTAAGTGCCCGGATCGGTCGTGGGGACGTCGAATAGGAGACCGTTGATGACACGCAGGCTTGCCAGCGACAACCCGATTCCGATCGCCAAACCGGCCAGTACCAGTCGCAGTCCGCCTCCGACAACCTCAACAAGAACGATGCGGGGCCGGGCGCCGATCGCTAGCCGCACGCCGATTTCCCGAACGCGCTGGTTCACTCCATGAGACATGAGGCCGTACAGCCCCACCATGGCGAGCACAAAGGCGATACCAGCAAAGACGCCCACCAACGCCAGCGCGAAGCGTGCGGGAGCCATCGCGTCTTGCACGTACCGCGCCAGGCTGCGGAAGTCGTAAACCGGAACGGGAGTGCTCCCGCTCAACTCCGCGAAGGCCTGCCTGATCGGCGGCGCGAGAGCCAACGGCTCGCCGGCCGTTCGTACCGCGAAGGCGACGGTTCGAGAGGCCTCCTGCCGGTACGGCACGTAGATCGTCGGCCGCCCGTACTCGCGCAAACTCTCATGACGGACGTTCTCGACCACACCGACGATCCGCGCCCACACGGGCCGGCCATCGAGCGGGAAGCCCAGCGACCGCCCCAGCACCCGGCCACCGGGTGCGAGGCGCCGCGCCAGCGCCTCGTCGATGATGACGATACGCTCGTTTTCGACGACATCCTCCACCGGTGTAAACGAGCGCCCGGCTACCAGACGAGTGCCCATGGCGCGGAAATAGTCGGAGGTGATCACCCGGAAGTTCGCCTCGCTGTCGCCCCACTCTTCCGGCCTCTGAGACGGCAGCCCGTACGGCTGTATCCAGACGTCGCCGGCCAATGGAAGTCCGCCGATCAAGCCGACCGCCTCGACGCCCGGGAGCGCGCTTATGCGGTCGTGAGCGCGCAGCATGAACTCGGCTCTCGCCCCCGGTCCACCGACAGTTCCACCAGGCAGCGACACGTTGAACGTGAGCACGCCCGACGCATCGAATCCCGGTCGCACGTCGTGCAGCCGCAAGAAGCTGCGGACGAGTAGACCAGTCGCGATCAGCACAGCCAGCGACAATGCCACCTGTGAGACGACCAGCGCCTGGCGCATTCGCACGCGCCGGCCGCCAGTCAACAGCGGCCCACGCTGACGAAGTGCCTGTGCTTTGTCATCTGCCGCGGACTCCAGGGCCGGGGCGGTGCCGAAGACCGCGACGGCCAGGAGAGAGACGAGCGAAGTGAACGCAAGAACCGCTGCATTGATCGATATCGCATCGCGCCTGGGAAGGTCGGCCGGACCGACAGCTACCACTAGACCGATGCCCCAGCTCGCCAGGACGAGTCCGACCGCGGCACCGCAGACAGCCAGGACGCCGCTCTCGACCAGCGCCTGACGAACGAGCCTGCGGCGAGACGCTCCCAACGCCGAGCGCACCGCCATCTCGCGCCGGCGTCCGGCGGCGCGCGCCAGGAGAAGGTTGGCCACGTTGAGACAGGCGACCATCAGCACGGTGCCGACGATACCGAGTAGTACGAGGAGCGTCGTCCGCGCGTGGCCGACGATGTCCGCGTGAAGCGGCACGACGTCGAGACGCATGCCAGCGCGCTCGTAATACGGGATCTCCTCGCGCTGGCGCGCTGCGACGGTCTCCATCTCGGCTCGGGCCTGCGCCAGCGTCACGCCTGCTCGCAGTCGCCCGATGACCATCCCGGTGTTGTCGCTGTCCTGGTCCTGCCAGGCACCTTCGTCGCGACGGAAGAACCGCAGGTCGATCCTTAACGGAGTCCACGCATCGACATTGGGAGTCATACCGGCGTCCGGTGGTACCAGCCACTGGAACTCGGGTGGCAGGACACCCACGATCGTCATCGGCTGATCGTTCACGTACACCGTTTCGCCGATGACCTCGGATTGGCCGCCGAAGCGTGTCTGCCAGAGCCGATGACTGAGCACCAGCACGCTGGGCGGTACGGCGCGAGTGGTGTCATTTATCGCCTCTACTGGTAGAATCGCCTCGCCGTGGGCGAACCCGCGTCCGATCTCGGTGCGAACTCCAAGCACGTCGAAGAAGTTGCCGGTCACCCGACCAATGCGGGCGTGGGATCGTTCGGGGCCGGCTTCCAGCACCGCATCGAACACTCCGTTGGTGAAGGTGAAGTCCGAGAACGAGCGGGCCTGCTCGCGGTAGTCGGAGACATCGGGTGCCGGTACTCGCAGGCGGGCGCCGCCGGAGGCGGCGCTCCGCTGCCAGACAACCATCAGTTGGTCGGCATCACGGTAGGAAAGTGGCTCGAGCAACACCGCCTCGACGATGCTGAAGACCGAGACCGTCCCGCCGATGCCGAGCGCGAGCGTGATCACCGCGGCGGCGGTGAACAGGGGACGCTTCGCAGACTGGCGAAGGGCGTACCTCAGATCGTTCATGACTCAGCTTGCATCCGGCGTCCACTCCAGCTCGTCGACCCGGGTTCGTTGACCGATGAGAACAGAGGTGGGGGAAGATCCGTGCCAGGCCGCCTGG
>JASFLD010000369.1:0-4830 GCA_050118275.1 Gemmatimonadales bacterium | reverse complement strand
AAACCCAGCTCGACCGACTGTTCCATGGCAGCCCGACGCACCGGCCGTAGCCAGGTCGGCCCACTCCGGCCATTCTCGAACCTCTCAAACAACTCGAGGTAGCTCTCGAGCGCACCGCTCTTCTTCATTTTGACAGATACCGTTCCACTCATTATCCGAATCCAGCTTGGCCAGTTATCAGATGTCTCATTCCGTCGGCCCCAAGCCTCGCGCGTCCGCCGACGTGGGAACCGCAGAACGACCGGCAGGTAGCTACACCGAAGGGGCCTCGACCGGATCCTTCTCTCCCGCCCAAGCGTAACCCTGTTCCTCGAGGCGCAGCGCCAGCTCCTTGTCACCCGATCTCACGATCCGCCCATTCACCAGAACGTGGACGAAATCTGGAACGATGTAGTCGAGCAAACGCTGATAATGCGTGATCACCAGAAACCCACGTTCCGGACTGCGCAGTACGTTGACCCCAGCCGCCACGATGCGCAACGCGTCGATGTCCAGCCCCGAATCGGTCTCATCGAGAATTGCTAGACGCGGCTCGATCACGGCCATCTGGAAGATCTCGTTCTTCTTCTTTTCGCCACCGGAGAAACCATCGTTGACCGCACGGTGCAGCAAGTCATCGGGCATGTGCAATGCCTCGATCTTCTTCTTGAATAGCTTCAAGGCCTCCAGCGCGTCCAACTCTTCCTCTCCTCGGTGCCGCCTTATCGCATTCAGCGCCGCGTTGAGAAACTGAATGCCACTGACCCCGGGGATTTCCACCGGATACTGGAAAGCCAGAAAGATGCCCTCGCAAGCGCGTTCCTCCGGGTCAAGTTCCAGTAGGTCCTTGCCTTCGTAGTAAACCTGGCCCTCCGTGATATCGTACCCCTCACGGCCCGCCAGGACGGCTGCCAGCGTGCTCTTTCCGGACCCGTTCGGGCCCATGATCGAGTGCACCTCGCCCGCCTTGACCGTCAAGTTGACGCCCCTCAGGATTTCTTTTCCTTCGACGCTGACGTGCAGATTCTTTATCTCCAGCATACCAAGTCTTCGCCTATCCGTTATCTGAATTCCTGCTCGTAATCACGTAGTTCCAACTCCGGTCGCGGCGGTGAGCCCTCAACCCACGCTGCCTTCGAGGCTCACACTCAACAGCTTCTGCGCTTCCACCGCGAATTCCATCGGCAATTCGCGGAAGACCTCCTTGCAGAAGCCGGCCACGATCAACGAAATGGAATCTTCCAAACCGATCCCACGTTGCTGGCAATAGAACATCTGGTCCTCGCCGATCTTCGAGGTCGAGGCCTCGTGCTCCATCCGCGCGCTCTTGTTCTTGACCTCGATATAGGGGAACGTGTGGGCGCCGCACTTGTCACCGATCAACAGTGAGTCACACTGCGTGAAATTTCGCGCATGCTCGGCCCCCTTCAAGATCTTCACCATGCCTCGATACGTGTTCTGACCCTCGCCCGCCGAGATACCCTTGGTGACGATCGTGCTCTTCGTATTCTTGCCGATGTGCACCATCTTGGTGCCGGTATCGGCTTGCTGCCGAAGATTCGTCAGCGCCACCGAATGGAACTCGCCCACCGAGTTGTCGCCCTGCAGGATACAGCTCGGATACTTCCATGTGATGGCCGAACCCGTCTCGACCTGTGTCCACGAGATGTGCGAGTTCCGACCGGCACACTTCCCGCGCTTCGTGACAAAATTGTAGATTCCGCCCTTACCTTCCTCGTCACCCGGATACCAGTTCTGGATCGTCGAGTACTTGATCGTCGCATCGTCCAGCGCCACCAGCTCCACCACGGCCGCATGTAGCTGATTCTCATCGCGCATCGGCGCCGTACAACCCTCCATGTAGCTCACGTAGCTGCCTTCATCGGCGACGATCAGCGTCCGCTCGAACTGACCCGTCTGCGCCGCGTTGATCCTGAAGTACGTCGATAGCTCCATCGGACAGCGCACGCCCTTGGGGACATACACGAACGAACCATCGCTGAAGACCGCCGAGTTGAGCGCCGCAAAGAAGTTGTCGGAGTGTGGCACCACCGTGCCCAAGTACTTCTTCACCAGATCCGGATGATCCCGAACCGCCTCTGAGAACGAACAGAAGATGATCCCGTGCTTCTCGAGCTCCTTCTGGAATGTCGTCGCCACCGACACGCTGTCGAATACGGCATCCACCGCGACCCCCGCCAGCCACTTCTGCTCCTCCAGCGGGATGCCCAGCTTCTCATACGTGCGCAACAGCTCGGGGTCCACCTGCTCCATGCTCTCGGGACGCTTCTTCGGCGCCGCGTAATAACTGATCGCCTGGTAGTCGATCGGACCGTACCCGTACGGGAGGAAGGCCCATTGTGGTTCCCTCCCCGCGTCGTAGAGCTTCTTCCAATGCCGGTACGCCTTGAGCCGCCATTCCAGCAGCCATTCCGGTTCCGCTTTCTTCGCCGAGATGAAATGGATGATCTCCTCGTTCAGGCCCGGCGGCGCGAATTCCTGCTCTATGTCGGTGATGAACCCGTACTTGTATTCGCGTTGCGCTAGCTGTTCAATCGTTTCGCTCGTCGTAGTCATAGGCGCCTTGCCAGAGGGTTCAGCGGCAGCGAGACCGCCACTCTTCAATAACAATACTGATTATTCAATAATCATTATCGCTTTTGTAACGCCAAACATACGCTAGTTGAAACTGAATTTCAACCACCGCCCGCCGCTCCGCCCAAGTCCGCCATCCCGTCGCGAAGACGCGCCGCCAGGGCGATGGCGGACAAAATGAGCAGGAATAGCGGGTGCTCGATGGTCGACACGAGCTTGGCGCGAGTTGATGCTCGAGACACGGGGAGCCGGACCGGCAGGGCGCCCCCGCCAGTCAACGCGTCAGGTGCCAGATGTAGACTCCATAACAGGCCACCAATAGAGCCCCTTCCCAACGTCGCAGACTGTAGCCGGTCCGCATCAAGACGAGAGTCAAGAGAGCGACACCGAGCATCACGCCCAAGTCAGCAGTGCTCACTCCCTGACTGTGCAACGGGCTGACGACGGCAGTTATCCCCAGCACTCCCAAAACGTTGAGCACGTTCGACCCAATTAGATTGCCAACGGCCAAATCGCTTTCCCGTTTGAGCGCTGCTACAGTCGTGGTCGCCAACTCCGGCAGACTCGTTCCCACCGCCACCATCGTTAGTCCTATGACCGCTTGACTGATACCAAGAACTTCCGCCGCTGACGTCGCCCCTTTCAGCAGCAGGTCGGCCCCGAAGACCAGGAGCGCCAGCCCAGCGACGACGAAGACCCCCGAGAGCCAAGGGAGGCCAGCGCCTCCCTGCGGCGTCAATCGGATCGGTCCACTCACGAGCGGTTTGCCCGCCGGCGCTCGCCAGCCGTTGAACAGCAGGAAGCCGGCGAGGCCAATCGCCAGCACGATCCCTTCCCAACGTTCCAACCGACCATCCAACAACATGGCGACGAGCACAACGGAGCAACCCACGACGATCGGCATGTAGAGGGTGGTGAGCTCCTTGCGGATCACTAGCGGCTGCAAGAGCACGGTCGCACCCAGGATGAGCGCTAGATTCGAGATGTTCGAACCCACCACAGAACCAACGGCGATATCCCCGTTCCCCTTGATCGCCGCCTCCAGAGCGACCACGAGCTCCGGGCTGCTGGTACCCAGCGCCACAACGGTCAGCCCAACCACGAGTGGACTCAGTCCGAAGCGCAATGCTAGATCCGCGCTGCCGCGAACCAGGCCTTCGGCCCCTAGATAGAGCAGCAGCACGCCAACAGCCACATACAGAACGCTAATGGCCAGATCCAATCACCGCCTCGTCAGCTCACCGGACATGGCAAACGTCTCCGGTACGGGATCGCCCTCGGTTGTCGCCTCGTTTTACCGATCGGCGTCGAGTTGTACCGTTATCGCTCGAGAGGTGGGGCAAACGATGCAAGATGTGCCGACACGAATCGTGTGCAAGGGGGGACGGCGGGGAAAGAAGTGTTGGAACTGAACGATCCGTTGGGTTACTCGATTGGACTACCGACTAGCGGAATTGGAATCGCAGCCCCAGCGTGAGAGGAAAAGCCCACGATCCCGATTCCAGTAGATGATCGGCATTCTGCAGATCGCCGACCAGCGGGCGCTTGCCGTCCTCCAGATAGAACAGCTGCCGCGCGCCGACGAAGAACCGAAGCTCGTCACTCACGGAATACTGCACGCTCACGCCCCCCAAGAGCGAGAGAAACGTCTGCGAGACGCGCTCGCCCGAGGCGACATAGTCGCCGTACTTCGCGGATCTGAGTCGCGTCGCACCCAGGCCGAAATCGGCCACCAGATCCCAACGCGAATGGTCCATGACCGGCAATTCGAATTTCAGGCCCGCGCTGTAGTGGTAAAGCCTGAGGCCGGCAGCGGGCGTCTCTTTGTACTGCTGGACCCGGCCGTGCCGGCGCAGAGTCTCGACGAAATCGAGCTCGGCCAGCCCGCCCTCTTCCGGGCTCGAAGACCAGCTCCCGGGCGAACTCGCGATGGAATGCCGTACGGCATGAAACCGGCTATCCGGGGGCGTTTCCTGACCCGAGGCCGTCCCATTGCAGACAAACAACAGTGCTCCAGCCCCGCAAAACACGTTGCGGAGCCAAGACACTTTCAACTTCCGGCAAAAATAGGAGCGTATCACCTCTGGACTCGTCCGATCCACCGCTCAGTGAAGATCCAAGGTCCTCGGTCGCCGTTCAGGTCTGAACCGCCGGTCTTGGAATACTAAAGGCACCCTGACTTTCTGCAAGCGGTATGCCCCCATCGGCGATCCCCGGCTGAACAACACGCTCGCGTCAAAGGTTCCCTCGCCTCTC
>JASFLD010000368.1:0-4832 GCA_050118275.1 Gemmatimonadales bacterium | reverse complement strand
CATCTCCACGAAGTCAGCGCAAATGGCTTTGAGGATCTCGCGCGGTTGCTCGACGATCCGGCCGGCCCGGGCGATGTTACAGGGGTCGTGATAGGTGACCCGCTCCGGGATCAGCTCGGCCTTGAGCGGGATCCTGCCTGCCCGCAGCATCTCGAGGGCGTACTCCATGCAGTTGACCACCGGCGGAGCATCGGGGCCACCGAACGCCGGTACGTACCAGGCGGCCCGGGTCGCGTGGCCACACTCGCCGACCAGGATCTTCCGACCGTCGAGGCGCCGTACCTCGGCGATCACGTTGTTGACGATCCGTTCCATCATGCGGTCGGAGTAGAATAGACCGTAGTTGATACCGTCGTAGTTGCCCGTGCCGATCGTCCATGAGGCGCCGGTGAGTTGCAGCACGGCGGCGTTGCCCATCAGTGTGTCGGCTTCCATCAGGTAATCGGACACCGCCGGGAAGAAGAGGTACTCGGCACCCTCGACGTCGAAGGGAAACTTGATGTCGGCGTTGTAGATATCGCGCAGCTCTTCCTCCAGGAACTCGCAGGTATCCTTGAGAGCCGGCACGGGAATGGCCGAGGTGTTCTTCGTCTTCCCCTCCAGCTGCTCACGTACCGAGACGAGCAGCGCTCGCGGGATGACATCGACCTCGGCGAGAATCCAGCGGGCCAGGTGAGTGATGAGGCCGTGGTCGATTCCGACTGGACACGTCGCCTTGCAGCGGCGGCAGGCCGTGCACCGGTAGTAGGCCTCGGCCATCTCGTCGATGTACGCATCGGTCAGCGTGAAGCTTCCCCAGAGGCGCGCCTTCAACAGCCCGGTCTGCGTGAAGTAACGTCGATACACCCTCAGCAGCAGTTCCGACCGATGGCACGGTATGTCCTCCGGCGCGCCCGTGGTCTCGTACAATTGGCAGGCGGCGGCGCAACGACCGCACTTGGCGCTCAGGCGGGCGAAAGTGTCCATCGCCACGCCGTAGTTGCCGTGCTGTAGGATCGCCGCGAACGCCTCCAAGAAACGCCGCGGCTTGTCCGTGGACTCGAGCCCTCTCGCTTCGACGTTGTAGCTGTATTTTTGTGCGGTCGCCACGTTTCAGTTCCCCATCAACATCCGGTCCATGGAAAGGAAGTCCGGCCCGATTTCTCCCGGCAGCTCGTCACCCGGCGCCAGCTTGCCGGCCAAGTGGGTCGCCAACAGGTCTTCGACCAGTCCCGAGACCCAAGAGATGACCGTGAAACCGCTCGCCTTCAGTAGGTCTTCGTAGAAGGCCTGCATTCCGTCGCAGATCAGAGTGTCGACCTTCTGGTCGCGCAGCAGGCGGACCCGGTCGAACGGTTCCCGACTCTGGAGGGGAAAGTCCACCTGATCCGCCACGCCGGATTCGGCGACGGTGAAGATGGCCATCGTGCTGCAGTACTCGAAGCAGGGTGCCACCCATTCTCCCATTCGCGGTATGGCGACTTTCACGTTTCAGCCTCCAGTTGCTGCTACGCTGTAGAGGCAAAGGGCGGGCCGATCGCGAGCCCGGCCGGGCGATGTCAGCTAAGTCTATGTATTGGAGTGTGTTGCGGATTCTGGGGTCTGCGGGCCACGGGGCGCCCCATTCCGTTATTGAAACGTGAGCGATGTTTCAGCGTTTCAGTAGTGAAACGTGCGTCGAGCGGTTTTCTCGAGCACGCGGTCCTCAAGGAAGGAGCGGCTCTCGTGTCGCACACGCGGGCGCCGACAGTCGGCGATTGGCCAACAGACTAGTGGTCAGCCTCAGTGGTGATGAAGTATGAGCCAGCGGCAGCCGCAGGCGGCCGCAAAGCGGCGCTTTGAATTGTCAATATCTAACCGCGAATGTCGAATCTGCAAGAACAGCTCTTCATCAATGGCGGATCGCTATTGGGTCTTCGATATCGAGTTGAGTCCGTGTTTCCTCAGCTTCCGCCACAGCGTCGTGCGGCTGATGCCCAGCTCGGCGGCGGTCGCGTCGCGGTTGCCCTGATTCCGAGAGAGCGCCAGACGGATGGTCTCCGCCTCGCTTCGCTCGAGGGGGGTGGTGGCGGCTGACTGTCCAGGGACCGCGCGAGGCGAGCCCGAATCGGGTTTCAGCTCGTCGGGAAGGTGCCGTAGGTCGATCAGGCCGTTGTGGCAGAGGACGAAGCAGTACTCAATGATGTTCTCCAGCTCACGCACGTTTCCGGGGAACGGATGACGCATGAGGATCTCCATCACCTCGGGGCTCACGCCTTGCACCCGCGTTCCGCGCCTGGCGTTGAACCGTCCGATGAAGTGTTCGACCAGCAACGGGATGTCCTGGCGCCGCTCGGCGAGTGGTGGGATGGACAGTCGGACGACGGCAAGGCGGAAGTACAGGTCATCCCTGAACTTACCCTGGCTGACCAGCGTGGAGAGATCGCGGTTGGTGGCCGCGACGACCCGCACATCAGCCCGCAGCATCTTCACTCCGCCCAGCGGCAGGTACTCCCGCTCCTGCAAAAGGCGAAGCAGTTTCATCTGCGTCTCTCCCGGCAGATCTCCGATCTCGTCCAGGAAGATCGTTCCTCCCTCGGCCTTGGTGATGAGCCCGGGCTTATCCGTCCTGGCGTCTGTGAACGCACCCCGCTTGTAGCCGAACAGCTCCGACTCGAAGAGATTCGGCGGCAGGGTCCCACAGTTCACGACGACGTAGGGCAGCTTCCGGCGTGGGCTGAGATTGTGGATGGCCCGTGCCAACAGTTCTTTTCCCGAACCGCTCGGCCCCTCGATCAGGACCGTGCTGCCGCTAGTGGCGATGTCGGGGAGGATGCCGAAGATCTTCTGAAACGCCTCGCTCTTCCCAATGATGTCTTCGAATCCGTACTGACTGAGTATCTCCTTGCGGAGCTGCTCTATGGTGGAAAGGTCCCGAAACGTCTCCACCGCCCCCAGGAGCGTCCCATCTTCCGCCCTCAGGATGGCGCTGCTGACGCTGATGGGGATCGGTTTCCCCTGACTGCTCAGGATCCGGGCGGACCGGTCGATGACCTCCGAGCCCGTCTCCAAAGTTTCCCGGATGGGACAAGATTGCTCGCAAAGGTCGCTATGAAAGACACTCGAGCAGCGCCTGCCGATCGCCTTCTTCGCCGAGACGCCCGTGATGCGCTCCGCCGCGGGATTGAAAGACGTGATTCGCCAGTCCTTGTCGACCGTGAAGACGCCGTCGGCCACGCAGCGCAAGACGGTCTCGAAAAACTGAGCCTCCCGTGCAGGATCGAGCACCCCTAGCCGCTTCTCTCGCATGACAGCCTCCCGAAGATACTGTCTATATACAAGAAACGTTCCGGAATGCCGGCGAAGCGCATCTGTTGACAGGGGGGAACGCGGGAGATACTGTGCATATACACATAACCCACGATCGCTGGCGCCGCCTTGCAATGCCATGGCCATCGAAACGCACAACTCGAGCCACCCACTCGGGTCGACGGTCTCCTCGCCGATCTTTCGCCCCATCCTCGTACTCCGTCGCGCTGCAGCCGTTTTGTGTGCCGGCGTCGATGGGCGGCGATCGGACCGTGGGACACACGTCACCCGGACGAGAGGAGGAGAGCCAATGCCCGTCGAAGAACGTCTCGAATCGCAGGACGTGTTCGGTTTTCTGACGCCGAAACAGGTCGACTCCATCAGCAACACCGCGGAGAGAGTCCATCTGGCGGCCGGCGACACGGTTTACACGCAGGGCCAGCCGGCCGAGTTCATTTATGTGGTGCTGGACGGCGAGGTCATGCTCCGGCTGCCAGGCAGGGGTGGCCTGAGTGTGCCTCTGGATCTGGCAACGCCCGGTGCGATGTTCGGCTCCTGCCTGTGCTTCGGCATCGAGACTTACTCGACCACCGCCCAGTGCACCCAGGACTCGAAGCTGCTGAAGGTTCGGGCGACGGCGCTCAGCGACTTGATGGACGAGGACCCGCGTATGGGCTACGCGATGCAGCGCCGTCTGTCGCAGATCTACTTCAAGCGGTATCTGAATACGATGGGGAAGCTGCAAACGGTGGTGATGAGCCTGCCGATCGAGACTCACTAGTTGGATCAGGGCGGCTCGCTCAGGTGCTCCAGGTTTCCTCGGGCCTCGGATCGAGTCGGCCGACTGGCCCGGAAAGCCTTCGGCTTGGAGCCGGCACCGGGGGGCGACATCGGCTCGTCACACCGCGGCCGCAGTCGCCTTCGGTGCCCGGTACCTGTTCGGCGAGCGCGCAGTGTCCCCGGTCATTCCTCTGCGGCGCGATTCGTGGCCTGGGCGCTTGCCACGCCGGTGTCGTTATCCTCGGCGGGCTTCACTCGCCTCGATTCGACTGTCTGCCGGATCTCCCTTAGGTAGCGGTCGTACTCCGCCGAATCGTCCGGGCTGTAGTTCATGTTCTTGTAAAGATTGATCAGCCGCGTGAAGAAATCCCGCGCCTCGTCCCGGGCGTCGATCGCGTAGTCGGCCTCGATGATCTGCTTAACCAACTCGAAGCTCCGCTTCTGCCGGTCCAGCGGCATCGAGGTGTCCACCGGGTCGTAGGCGTCCTGCTGCAGGTAGACCATGTCGAGGAAGACCGACTTCTGCCAGGTCACGAAGTCTTCGACGGTGATCCCTTCTTCGCCCGTCACCTGCATCATCTGGTAGATGGCGTCTCCTCGGTGTAACAACTCGTGGGCCGCCTTCACGTCGTCTACCCAATCCGCTGAGATATTGTCCCGGTACCACGCGCTCATCTGATCCAGGTATCGCGACCACGAGATGAGCGGATCGATCGCGGGGTAGTAACGTTTGTAGGCACGGTCAGATGAAAGGCCCAGGAACGTCTTGACCGTGGCCAGCGTGG
>JASFLD010000367.1:0-4853 GCA_050118275.1 Gemmatimonadales bacterium | reverse complement strand
GGAAGGCAAGCTCGGGCTATGGCAGGCGACGTCGATCGCCGTCGGGACGATGATAGGGGCGAGCATCTTCTCTATCTTCGGGCTCGGCGCGCGGATCGCCGGCCACAATCTGCCCATCGTCTTCGTGTTTTCGGGTGCGCTGGCGCTGACGGTGGCCTATTCGTACGCGAAGCTGGGCTCGAAGATCGTCTCGGACGCGGGACCGATCGAGTTCGTCCTGCGGGCTCTAGGCGACAGCGTCGTGACGGGCGCGCTGAGCATTCTATCGTGGCTCACATACGTGGTGTCCATCGCGCTCTTCGCGAAGGGATTCGCGGGCTACTTCACTCCGCTGCTGGGAATACCGTCGACGCGGTTGACCAACTCATTGGCCGAGGTCGGATTGATCGTCGCGTTCACGGCGTTGGGTGTGATCGGCTCGAAGGCGGTCGGCCGGGTGGAGCTGTTGATCGTCGCGGTCAAGTTGTCGGTTCTGGGCCTGTTCATAGCCCTCGGCATCTGGACGGTGAATCCGGCGTGGATCGCTCCGCACCTGGGCGCTGCGCAGGTCGGGAGCACGCTCGATGCGATGGCCGTCTTCTTTCTGTCGTACATGGGTTTCGGTCTCGTGACCAACGCCTCGGAGCACATCAACGAGCCGCAACGCAATGTGCCGAGAGCGATCTACCTCAGCATCCTGATCGTGACGGTCGTATACGTCTCGGTGGCGATAGTGGCTGTGGGCAACGTCGAACTAAGCGAACTGATCCGCGCCGAAGACTACGCCCTGGCCGAGGCGGCGCGCCCATTCTTGGGCAGGCTGGGGTACCTGGCCGTCTCGCTCGGAGCCCTGTTCTCCATATCATCGGCGCTGAATGCCACGCTGTACGGCGGAGGCAACATCGCCTACGCGCTGGCCAAAGAGGGCCAGCTGCCACGGGTATTCGAGCGACGGCTGTGGTTCGGATCTTCGGAGGGACTGTACTTGACGGCGGGGCTGGGCATCGCGCTTGCCCTCGTCTTGAACTTGAACGGCGTCGCTTCGCTTACCAGCTCCATCTTCATGGTCATCTACCTGTTCGTCCTAGCCTCCCATTTCCGGCTGGCCAGAACGGTCGGCGGAAACCGGCTTTTCATCCTTGCGTCCATCGTCGTCATCGCGGGCGTCTTCCTAGTCCTGTTGCGCTACGAATGGCGGACGAACCGGGCGGCGTTCATCGGCACCTGGCTGACGCTGTCGACCAGCCTGATCGTCGAGGCGATCTATCGCCGCCTGACGGGTCGGGCGCTGCTCACCCGAACTCGGCGTGAGCGAGTCGCCGACTGAGGCCCCGCACGTCAGCCAGCACAGTGGATGGGCGAGCAGACTCGGCGGCCGCACGCTGCCGTGCGCGATCGTTCGTGTGGTCCCGGGTCATTCGTGAGATAGGAGGAAGACGAACGCGCTCAGCACGAGCACGATCAGCGTCGCGACGACCAGGGAATTGAGCAGATTCGAGCGTGCCATATCTCCTGATCGTATGCGGCGCCGGTCTCCAAAGAAATCCAGTGTGCCGAACACAGAAACCACGCCACCCAGCACGAAGAACAGCGGCGGAATCCAACCGACGATCGACGGGTAGATCCCCGCCGCGGTCTCGGGGCGTGCCCCGGCCTGGTGCAGAAAAATCTCGACGCGATCGACGATGAATCCCAGCGTTACGAGCGTCAGGCCGCTCTGCATCCAGGCGATGAACTTTCTTTCGTTGGTAAGCGACGTACGCTTCCAGTTGTGATAAATCATCCAGTTTCGCCACTGGTCGTCCGACAGATCCTGTTTGGCCTTGGGATAATCGTGTTGGATAGGTAGTTCGCTCATTTGCTCGTCTCCCGGCCGTATCGTGCGTCCACACTCTTCACGGCGCGCCGGACGATGTCCGGCGGCTTCACGCGGGCGTTGCCCGGTGAACTAAACTAGGTGCCGGGATGCGAATCGACCACGGCCGGTCGAGCGCTACCTTGTCGCGCAATCAGTCGCTGAGCCGGGGCACGACATGCGTGCCGGGAATGAGCACCCGCTGGCCGACCGTCAAGCTTTGCGGATCAAGCGCTGCGTTGGCCTGGATGATCGCCGACATCCGCACGCGATACTTCCGCGCGATCCGCCCCAGGTTCTCCCCGCGTCGCACGATGTGCACGACCGAGCGCACGCGCTCGGCAGCGGGCACGTTGGCGTAGTTTTCGGCGAAGACGCGGGGGCGGCCGGCCGGAAGGCGAACGTCGTACTGCTTGCCGGGTGGCGTGATCCCACGTATCAGGTGCAGGTTGAGCGCCAGGATGTCCTCCAGCGGGACGCCGGCGGCATCGGCCACGACGTCGAGGCTCGTGGCATCGGGCACGTGGCCGAAGTCGAAGGTGGCGATGGGCTCGGGTCGCTTTCGGAGCCCGTATTTCTCAGGCTGCTTGGCGATGAGTGCGGCGGCGATCAGTTTCGGCACGTAATCGCGGGTCTCGCGCCGCAGGACGCGGCGTTCGGCGAGTGTCCAGAAATCGCGGCTGCCGGCCCTGCGTATTGCCCGGTGTACCCGGCCGGGACCCGCGTTGTAGGCGGCGACGGTCAACCACCAGTCGCCGAACTCGCGCTGAAGATCCTCCAGGTACTCCGCGGCGGCGCTGGTGGCGGCGATCGGGTCGTAGCGCTCGTCGACCCAGTGAGAGATCTCGAGCCCGTAGATTCGCGCTGTGGCGGGGACGAACTGCCAGAGTCCCGCGGCGCTGGCGCTGCTATAGGCCTCGGGCGCGAAACCGCTCTCGATCAGGGACAGGAAGACGAGATCCTCGGGTAGGCCTTTTCTTCGAAGCACCTCGCGCATCAGCCGTTCGTACCGACCGGCCCGGGCGAGCGTGATCTCGAAGCTTTCGCGTCCACGAGTCTGATAGTAGTGCATCCAAGTTTCGACAGCCTCGTTCATCTCGATGGGGATATCCCACTCGACGGGCTTGGCCACCGCTTCCTCTTGCGGCCGCCGCTGGCGAGCCGGCACCTGGCAGCCGAGCAGCGCGGCCGCAAGCAGCAAGCTCGCGATACACGTAGAGGGTGTTGGCCAGGCATTCGGCCGGTCGGTACGCACGTCCGGGTTAGCCTTCATCGTGCCTCTCGGCTCGTCAGTGTTCCAGTTCTGGTGTCGGGGGGAAGGGCACAGATTGGGTGCGGCGAGCGATTGGTGGCCACGCCGGCCGGGCAGGCAACCTCCAGGCTAATACGGGTCGGCGCCTCGGTCAACTCCCGAACAGGAGCCGGCAGCGATAAAGTGCTACTGGGGCTATGGTTGCAGCGCCGACGATCGGCGCCTTCGAGGGCTCGGTGCGGCTTCGGACGACTAGTGCTGCCGCTATATCAGCCTCCCTCCCGCGCGGCCCGGTTGGCGCCCTCGCCGAATTGAAGGCCTGGGCTGGCAGCGCGTTCCGCCAGCTCGCGGCGTAGCCGGCGGATGTCCTCCTCGCTGTAACCGGAGGCCCTGAGTTTCCGATCCATCTTCACGGTCTTGATCGCCGCCTTGAGGGTGCCCAGCGCAAGCGTGGCGCAGCGGTGGCGGAAGCCGACGACGTCGCGGCCCAGCATGTCGATCATCTCCTCGTAGGAAAAGTCGAGCAGCTGCTGGAATGAGGGATGTTCGCGGTTCACGCGCTCCAGCAGGATGGAGGCGGCCGCCTGGCTGATGGTGCAGCCGCTCCCCACGAAACTGGCCGCCTCGACCTGATCACCGTTCGCCTTCAGATAGACGGTCACCAGGTCACCACACCCGGGGTTGCCGCCGGGCATCTCGACGTCGGCGTCCTTCAACGGGCCGCTGCGGCGTGGGTTCTTGTAGTGGTCGACGAGGTAGGCGATGGCGGTCTCGCGGTCCATCCGTCCGGCTACCTCTCGATTGGGGCCCGCACCAGATTCCCCCACTCCGTCCACGAGCCGTCATAATTGCGGACGTTCTCGAACCCGAGGAGGTACGTCAGCACGAACCATGTATGGGATGATCGCTCGCCGATCCGACAGTAGGCGATCACCTCATCGTCCGGTGACAGGCCATGCTCCTCCGAGTAGATCGCCCTCAGCTCATCCGCTGGTTTGAAGGTGTGGCTCTCGGTGTCCACCGCCCGGCCCCACGGGATGTTGCGGGCGCCGGGGATATGGCCGCCGCGGATCGCGCCCTCGTTCGGATACTCGGGCATGTGCAATCGCTCGCCCCGGTATTCCTCCGGGCTGCGCACGTCCACTAACGGCTTGCCGGCATCGATCAGCGCCATCACGTCACCGCGGAAGGCGCGAATCTTGGCCTCATCGAGTTCATCCAGCGTGATGTCCCCCTCATCGTAGCTGGGAACCTGTGTAACGAGCGGCCGACCCTCGTCCTCCCAGCGCGCACGGCCGCCGTCCATGACCTTGAGATTCTCCATGCCAAACAGGCGCAATACCCAAAAGGCGTAGGTTGCCCACCAGTTGTCCTTGTCTCCGTAAAAGACGATCGTCGTGTTCTGGTTGACCCCCTTCGAACGGAGCAGCTTCTGTAGCCGTTCCCGATCCACGTAGTCGCGGATCACGGGATCATTGAGGTCGCCGACCCAATCGACCTTGACCGCTCCCGGGATGTGCCCGATCTCGTAGAGCAGCAGATCCTCGTCCGACTCGATGATACGGACCTGGTCGTCGTCGAGATGTTCGGCTACCCAGTCGGTAGAGACCAAGAGCTCTGGGCGAGCGTAGCCTCGCTTCTCGATGGGGGTCACGGTTGCGGCGTCCATCGGAATCTCCTAACGCAGCTGTTCCAGCGGGCAGCGGCTCGATCTGTGACCACGGCGATATGTGGCACCGGATGCGCGAGACGCGGCCCGGACAGCCG
>JASFLD010000366.1:0-4858 GCA_050118275.1 Gemmatimonadales bacterium | reverse complement strand
AGCGGTGATCATCTCGAAATAGGAGTGGACCTGTGAATCCTCCGGAAACCTCCGCTGCGCGGCGCTCACGATCCGATACGCCTGGGCGAACCGCGCCTCGCTCATCAGGCTGTCCATCTGGGGGATAGCCGCCTCGCGCAGCCAACGCTGCTGGGCCGAGCCGCGGTACAGGTTATACCCGAGGATACCGACCGCCGCCGCGATGACGATGACCAAGCCGGTGACCAGCGGCTTGAACCACCAACGCGAGCCTCCCGCGGCCGGCACGGCGCCGCCAGCTACCGCGAGCGCGCCGGCCAACTCGTCGGCGGACTGGAAGCGGTCGCCGGGCGCCTTGGCGAGCGCCTTGTGAACGGCATCCTCCACCGCCTTCGGCACAGAAGACCGCAGCGAGCGCAGCGGCGGCGGCGTGTCGGTGACGATCCTGGTCATCACCGCCTGGGCGTTCGGCCCGCTGAACGGCGGCGTGCCGGCGAGCATCTCGTACAGCAGACAGCCCAGCGAATAGATGTCGGTCCGGGCATCGATGTCCCGCTCGCCCGTCGCCTGCTCGGGGCTCATGTAGCCCGGCGTGCCCAGCGACACGCCGGTCTGCGTCAGCCGTTCCGCCCTGGCGTCGGCGATGGCCAGGGCGATCCCGAAGTCCGCCACCAGCGCCTGGCCCGCCTGCAACAGGATGTTCTCCGGCTTGATGTCCCGGTGCACGACGCCCCGCTCGTGGGCGAACTGTAGGGCGGCGGCCACCGCGGTCGCGATCTTGAGCGCTCGATCGACTGGAAGCGGGCCGCCACGATCGAGGAGCGCCCGCAGCGATTCGCCTTCGATGAACGGCGTGACGTAGTACAGATACGAGTCCGCTTCGCCCGAATCGTAGAGCGGCAGGATGTTGGGATGCTGCAGCTTGGCGGTGACCTCGATCTCCTTGAGGAAACGCTCTCCACCCAGCAGCGAGGTCAACTCGGGACGCAGTACCTTGATGGCGACGCGGCGGTTGTGCTTGAGATCCTGCGCCAGGTAGACGGTGGCCATGCCGCCGGCGCCCAGCTCGCGCTCGATCCGGTAGCGATCGGCCAGTGTCGCACCCGAGGACAGGGGATCTTCAGACGTCATTCGAACCCGCAAGCTAAAGCTACGGCAGCGTGAACACAAACGCCGTCGGAGCGCCCGAGTGTTCGTCCACCCGGAAACCGGACGGCTGGCCCGACATCACCGCGATGTACTGCTTTCCCGGCCCAGAAGGCCATGGACAATCGAGATGGCAAGCCCGACCCCGAGGAGAACGACGAGCCAGCAAAGCGCCTCTACCAGGACGAGGGGAAACGGCTCGCGCATCACGTTCCAGGGGAGATAGAACTCGAACCAGGGGACCATCAGCGCCCAAGCGATGAGCCCGAAGCTCAACCCCTTGCGATAGATGCCCCCGGACAGCCTCGACTCCAACCAAGCATAGGTCGTCGCGTACACCAGCCCGATGATCAGCAACCCGAACACCAGCACTTCGGCTCGCTCGACCATGCGCGGAAGAGGCGGTTGAGTGAAGGCGGCAAGAAACTTCGCGCTCTGCCGGTTCGGGTCCGCGATAACTCGTTGCGCCGGACCGAACACGACGATGAGCCCCGCCCACCAGACGATGGCGGCGGCGATGCCGCTCACCAGGACGCGAATCGCTTTCATTCGAAGAATTCTCATGGTCGTGGCTCGCTGGATGGAAGGTGATGAACCATCAAACGGTGCCGGCCTCGAAGACCCGGGCGGTTTACGGCAGCGCGAAGACGAACGCCGTCGGCGAGCCCGAGTGCTCGTCTACCCAGAAACCGGACGGCTGGCCCGACATCACCGCGATGTATTGCTTCCCATCGATCTCGTACGTCACCACGCCACCACCGATGGGGCCGCCCGTGTAGAAGCGATACAACTCGTCCCCGCTGGCCGCGTCCAGAGCGATGAAGTCGCCGTTCAGCTCGCCGGTGAGCACCAGGCCGCCGGCGGTGGTCGTCACCGACGCCACCATCGGCCGCTCGGAGCGGTACTTCCAACGCACGCTGCCGTTCGACGCGTCGACGGCGGTCACCCAGCCCTGCCAGTCCTCATCGAACTCGTAGTCGCCGCCTACGTACAACTCGCCCTCGATGAAACGGACCTCTTCGGCCACGCTGTACGTGCCGCACCAGTCCACCGCGGGGGTGTACAGCAGGTTGCTGCCCGGATTGTAGGCGGGCCCGTTCCACTCGACGCCGCCCAGCACGCCCGGGCAGGCCCGGGTCCCTTCCGTGGTGACCGGCGCCTCGGCGTTCTCGATGGTGGTCACCGGCGTCTCGAACAGCCGCTCGTGGCTATCGCGATCGAGCACGCGCAGGATCCCGTCCTTTCCCACCGTGGCGAGCAGGTCGCGCTCGACGCCGTCCACCCGGGTACGGTAGAGCGGGCCGACCTGGGTGAGGTCCCAATCGTGATCGTCGGCCGGCACGAGTTGGTCGTACCAGGCCAGCTTTCCGGTGCGCGCGTCCAGCGCGATCATCGAGTTGGTGTACAGGTTGTCACCACCGCGCAGCACCGCCGGGAAGTCGGGCGCCGGATTAGTCGCCGCCACGTGCAACAGACCGCGCTCCGTGTCCAGCGACATGGGCGTCCAGACGCCGCCGCCACCCACCGGGATGCCCGGCGGGTTGTCCCAGGTCTCCGCGCCCGGCTCGCCCGGCTCGGGCACGATGTTGAACCGCCAGACGGGCTGGCCGTCCCGTAGCCGGAACGCGCCCACCCAACCGCGCACGGCGTTCTCGCTGCCGGCGGGCCCCACGAGGATCAGGTCATCGAAGATCATCGGCGCCATCGTGATGGTCTCGCCCCGATCGGCGTCGGCGATGTGCCGCGCCCAG
The DNA here is from genome assembly GCA_050118275.1 of Gemmatimonadales bacterium. GTDB lineage: Bacteria > Gemmatimonadota > Gemmatimonadetes > Palauibacterales > KS3-K002 > JASFMO01. The sequence continues at coordinate 1,982 of JASFLD010000366.1, read as the reverse complement.
AGCAACTCGCCGTTCGCCGCGTCCAGCGTCACCAGGTAGCCGTCCGAGGTACCCCGCACTACGCGCCCATCCTTGATGGCCACGCCGCGGTTGTTCCCCCAGACGTCCCTGTCCTGCACTTCCCACTCGTGCTTCCACTTCGGCCTGCAGGTCGTCGCATCGATGGCGACGGTGTAGTGCAGGGTGGTCAGGTACATCACGCCGTCGTAGACGATGGGGTTCGTCTGGAAGTTGCGCAGCTCGCCAAGTTGGTAGGCGCAGACGGGGCGCAGCCCGCCCACGTTGTCGCGGTTGATCTGGTCCAGCGCCGCGTAGCGCGTCCCCGAATAGTCGTGGGTCTGGTAAAGCCAGTCTCGATCGTTGTCGGCCGCACCGTTCAGCTCGGCCTGCGAGGGGCCGCTGCCCAATGGTTCCAGCCCGGAGTCACCGGCGATGAACTCGGGCGCCGGCATTCGTTCCTCCAGGACGAACGTGCCGTAGTCAGCCAGCCCCCCAGCCATCATCTGCGGATCGCTCGCCAACTCCCGGTCGCCCGACGCGAAGCCGTTCGTTCGGAGGATGTAGGCCAGCACATCGGCGTGCTGCGCGTCGGACAGATCGCGCGAGCGGCCCGGCGGCATGGTGGTCCTTAATATATAGAACAGGTCATCGACGCTGCGGTCCGGCTTCGTCCAGGCGGCGAGGAAATTGTCGCCGACCAACGGAACCCCGCCGGCGCCGCGCAGATCGGCGCCGTGACAGGTCGAGCACTCGGCGCGATAGATCGAGTACCCGCGTTCGGCCTGCTCGGCCGTGTAAAGGCCGCCGGCTTCTTGTGCTGCCGCCAGGCAGGGCGATGCGAACAGCCACGCTGCGAGCAGGAAGAGTGGCCGAGGATGGCATGCGGCGGCCGCGCCGCGTCGACGAGCGGGTTGGGGCTCCATGGCTTTCACTCCCGGATTCGGTGATGCCGCACCACGACCGCCGGTGCCGGGCGGCCGCGGCTTGCACGATGACGGCAAATATGCCCATAGCCGCCAGTTCCGGGCAACCCGCCGGCGAAGCGCGCCCGGCCGGCGTGCAGGACCGGCTCCGGCCTCGCGAGACCGGCTCCGTACCTTACGGCATCGGTGACGGGTCGGGCAGCGGTGGTGGGCGCGAAGGGCCCAGCTCCGCCCGGCTACGGGTGGAACGGGAAGAAGATGGGGATGACCAGGGTGGCGGCGGCGACCATCAGCAGGTTGAGCGGAGCGCCGACGCGCAAGAAGTCGCTAAATCGATAACCGCCCGGCCCGAGAATGAACGTGTTGGTCTGGTAGCCGATGGGCGTGGCGTAGCTGTTGGAGGCCGCGATCATCACGGCGATGACGAACGGCAACGGCGAGACATCCAGACCCACCGCCGTCGCGATGGCCACGGGCGTGAGCACCACCGCCGCGGCGTTGTTGCTGAGCATCGACGTCAGCACGCTGGTCAGCAGGAAGAACGCCGCCAGGACGCCGTGCAGACCCAGCGGCATCGTCAACTCGAGAGTTGTCCCCGCCAACAGCTCGGCGGCACCGGTCTTCTGCAGTGCGATCCCCAACGGGATGATCGATCCCAGCAACACCAGCACCATCCAGTCCACATCCTCGTACGCCTCCTCGGGCGTCACGCAGCCGGTGACGAACATGGCGACGGTCCCCAGCAGGGCCGAGACGATGATCGGCATGACGCCCAGCGCGGCCAGCAGGACGACGCCGGCCATGATCGTCATGGCCAGAGGCATCTTCCGCACCCGCCGCGCGGGCAGGTCGACGGCCCCCAGCAGAGCCAACTCGCGGCTGGCGTGGGCGGCGCGCAGCTCGTCCGCCGTCCCTTCCACGAGGAGCAGGTCACCGGGCGCGAGGACGACGTCACGCACGCGATCGACGAGGGAGACGCCGTGCCGCTGGATGCCCAGCACGGTCAGGCGGAACCGGTGCCGGAAGTCCAGCTGGCGGATCGTCCGGCCGACGACGGGC
>JASFLD010000365.1:0-4871 GCA_050118275.1 Gemmatimonadales bacterium | reverse complement strand
AACGAGGCCTTGAAGTCATATGCGACGATGCTCGAGGAACAACTGGTCGGAATAAAGCCAGGCGAGCTGCCGCCGATCGTGGGCGACCCGGTTCTCGAGGAAGGGCTACGGGCTTACCTCGCCGTCGAGATGATCCCGTACACGGCCGAGGAGCTCATCGCCATCGGCTGGTCCGAGTTCGAGCGGACCGAGCGCGAGTTCAAAGCCGTATCCCGAGCGATGGGCTTCGGCGACGACTGGCTGGCAGCGCTAGAGCACGTGAAGACGCTGGCACCGCCGCCCGGCGAAGTGCCCTGGGTGCTCTACGATATCGCTGACTACTCGGAGAATTTCGTCGAAGCGATGGACGCCATCACGATACCGCCGCTGGCCAAGGAGATCTGGCGATTGGCCATGCAGACGCCGGAGGCTCAGCTCCGCAATCCATTCTTCAGCGGCGGCGAGACGACCCGTGCCTCCTACCCGACGGCCGGCATGTCGCACGAGGACAAGTTGATGAGCATGCGCGGGAACACGCCGTCATTCAACTTCGCGACGGTGCACCACGAGCTGATCCCCGGCCACCACCTGCAAGGCTTCATGACCAGTCGCTTCAACTCGCACCGCCCCGGCACGCCGTTCTGGGGCGAAGGGTGGGCGCTGTACTGGGAACTGCTGTTGTGGGAGAACGACTTCCCGCGGAGCAACGAGGACCGAATCGGGATGCTGTTCTGGCGGCTGCACCGCGCCGCCCGCATCGTCTTCTCGCTGAACTTCCAACTCGGCAACTGGACGCCGCAACAGGCGGTCGACTTCCTAGTGGAGCGGGTGGGTCACGAGCGGGCGAACGCCGAGGCCGAGGTACGCCGCACCGCGATCTACTCGCCGCTCTATCAGATCGCGTACTTGATCGGGGGCTTGCAGTTCTACGCGCTCCACCGCGAGCTGGTGGATTCCGGCCGCATGACGGCGCGCGAGTATCACGACGCCGTGCTGCTGGGCGGGCGGATGCCGGTGGAACTAGTGCGCGCCCGGTTGGCGGGGCTCCCGCTGACGCATGACTACGAGGCGCAGTGGCGCTTCTATGAGGAGTTACAGATGCGCTGAGGATTACTACGCCCGAACTTCCGATGTCCAACGATCGACTGCCCCCGCCGGCTGCGCCATGTCGCCGGCTGGCGGGGTACCGTCCCGTCAGCGGGGATCGTGCCCCAACTCCTCGGCAAATCGCCTGCGCAGGACGTCAACGAATGCATCCAAGTCACCCAGCGAGCCCCGGAGGATCTGTAGTACGCGCTCGTCGTCCACCTCAGCATAGAGGTGCACAAGGACGTTCCGGAAGCGCGCCATCGCCATCAGGCGACCGGCGAGCGTGGTATCCAGAATCCCTTCGTCGCGCAGCACCCTGAAGATGTCGGCAAACAGCGCAGGCAGATGCCGGGCTTTCTGGGGGTCAACCACGGGACGTAAGTCCTTCGCGCGCATCCCGCTCCAAAAAGGGGAGAAAGTCGAAGTACAGGCGTCGCGTGGAAGTCTCGAACTCGACGCGCCGTGAAGCGTCGCTCTCGTAGATCAAGTAGCCATCGGTCACCACCCGTCCGAGTACCGGAAGCGGCAACTGCGACACCAGATGAGCATCGTTCTCGACGCTCGATCTGAGTGCCACGCTCACGCGGGCCGCGAATGACTCGGCGAGCAACGGATCGCGCTGCCCCTCGCCGTCGACGAGGAGGACGGCGAGATCGATATCGCTGAGTGGGAGCGTACTACCGTGCACTCGCGATCCGTACAGGTAGACCGCCGCCACGCCGGGGAGTTCCCCGGCCACTTCCGCGACTGCGGCGCGGATCCTATCGACGCTCATCTCGCCAGTCATCTCGACTCCAGCCAATCAATGCAGGCTTCTTGCGGTTGAAGATCGGCGGAGATGCGAAGACGGCAACCGTGACGGCCCCAGGGCTCCAGCCGGCCCTCAGTTCGTCTTTCCCTGCAAAGCGGGCCCTGCGCGTGCGGCCGCCGCAGGTCCTACTCTGCTCGACGTTACCTGCTCGATGTTGGACGTTCGCTAGGGCTCGAGGCTGACGGCCCGGAAGCGGACATCGGGATCGGGCCGACCGCGCGGGAAGCGCGGTGACTTGATGATCCGCCGGTTGTCGCCCCAGGTGAGGTAGAATCCGTCACCATCCACCGCTGCGTCGTTGTAGTCGCCCATGTAGCAGTCCTTGACCAGCGGATCGAAGTTGGGCCGCAGTCGCGGGATATCGAACGGCTCGGCGGTCACCCGCTCGTTCACCCAGCTTTCGCCGCGGTCGGTGGAGATGGCGCGGTAGACGTCGATCTGGCGATTGGCGCGGTCGTTGCGGCGGTCGTAAAAGAAGACATTCACCTGGCCCTCGGGCGCGACCGTCAGCACCGGCATGAAGTTGTCGTTGGTCGTCTGGTCGGGGTTGACCTCCACCGCCCTTCCTTTCACCACGTTCGCCGGGTCGCTCCAGGTTCGCCCTCCGTCGGTCGAGCGGATGACAAAGACATCGGCGTTGTCACCGCGCGCTTGCCGGCCGGGGTCGGCGGGGAACGCAATATAGACATTACCCGCTCCTGGCCCATCGCTGCGATCCACGTCGATGCTGGGGAACTCGCTGACGCGGATGTAGCCGTTGAGCGAAGGGCGCCCGCAGGCGAGGGTGGCGTCCCGCTGAGACATACGGGTGAACGTCGCGGCGGTGACTTCGCGCTCCCAGGTCGCTCCCCCGTCGTCCGAGCGCCGGAACTTGATCAACCCCGTCGAGCGACCGGAGCGGTCCTCCCAGGCGACATACAGTTCGCTCTGGTTCCCAACGACCGGCATGGCGCCCTGCACGCCGCTGCCGGAGGTCGAGAGTCGCAGCGGCTCGGAGAACGTCCGGCCGCCGTCGGTGGAACGCGAAAACAGGATCCGCGACGGCCCGCGGGGTGGGAACTCCGTCCAGACGAGGTAGACGTTACCATCGAAACGTCCGCCGCTGACGTCGACTGCGATGAGCTCCTTGTCCTGGAAGCCGTAGGGATCGAGCCCCGACACCATGACCGGCGCCTCGAACGTCACCTCGCCTTCGGTCTTCTTCGACCGGGCCACGCCGACGTAGGAGCGGGCATTCGCATCCACCGCCAGCGTCGCGAAGTAGAACTGCCCGTCGCGATCGACGGCCAGCGCCGCATCGCCCAGGTTGCGACCGCCTTTCACCGGCTTCAGCACACCGGCGTCGGTGAACGTCCGGCCGCCGTCCAGCGAATACGCGTAGCCCGTCATGCTGTTTCGTCGCGTGAACTCGCCCGAATCATTGTAGCCGATCACGACCACGGAGCCGTGCCGCGCCACGGCGGTCTCGCTCTGCGTGGTGTTGTTCCCTCGGTCAACGGACGGATCGTTGACCAGGACATCTGCCCGGAATACCGATTCCCTCCCCTCACCACAGGCTACGAGGAGGCTCGCAAGCAGAAGGGCTCCGACGACACTCCTGCTCCTTCTCGTGATCGTGATCCTGATCGTCGGCATCATTGTCATCTTCATCCGCATTCCCAGCGACGACGATGAAGATGATGATCGGACGCTAATCAGCGGAACAGACATGGCATCACATTCTCAGCCGCCGAGGCGACGGGCCAACGAATCGAGGATCGAGTTCTCCAGCGTCCCGTTGGACGGGAGCGGCCGCCCGCCCAGCGGACCCTCCCCACCCTCGACCGTCGCGATGATCGTAGGCGTCACGGTGAGCCGCAGCCCCCCGTCTGCCGCCGGCTCCATCGTCAGCTCGAGAACGTAGCGGCCGCCGTCATCGCCGATGAACCGCCGGAATTCCTCGGGAACCAACTTGGCCAGATCCTCAGGCCCCAAGGAGACCGACTCGCTGTTCAACAATGCCTCGTGCCGATTCGTGAAGGCGTCGAGCACGCTCGTCTCCAAGCCCCCAGCCAGATCGGCCGATAGAGCGTCGCGCGAGACGAGCTCGGCGGTCAAAGCATCCACCACCCGGCTGGGCGGCTGTGTGAAGACGGCGAAATTCCGTATTTCACTCATCTGGTCACCCGTCTCGTAGGTGCAAGCAAACGCGAAGGCGGCGGTCAGGAGAACGAGGGCCTGAGTCAGGCTATTCGACATGACACTGATCAATCCCGCGCTAGGTTGAAGTGAGGCCTACCGGGAGAATAATACCGACAATCTAAGCCGTTGTCTTGCTTTGGGAATCTCGCTCCAAGCCTCAGATTTCCCTACGATGTGCCGCCCTCCCCGGTTTCGGGCTGTCCGACCAGGACGGGTTCCCCTAACTTGCGTTTGTCGCCCAGCCACCAACGGAGTGCGACTGACCCTGCGACCAATAGCGGAGCCCGTCCATGCTGTGGCTAGTCCTGATACCCCTCGTACCGCTCGCCGGACTGGCGGCGCTGTGGCTGATCGGCGAGCGTGGGCATATCCTGCTGCCATCGACCCGGGCAGCGATCCGCCGGACCGGCGAGGGTGAGCGACACCGCACCCGTGGGGGCAACGGGGAGCCGCGCCGGTTCGGCTTCCTGACCGCGATCCACGGCTACGTGTACGGGCGCTGGCCCTACCAGTACATCGATTTTGCCATCAACGTGCTGTTGCCCGGCATGTCGCCGGGCGTGAAGCGCTGGTGGGCGGATCGCTATCACGGCAAGGTCATCCCCAACGAACTGGCTCGACGCATCATCACCCTGGACCGGGAGATCAAGCGAACCGACTTGGAGCGGATCATCCCGTATCCGACGGCCCGGGACATCGTCCTGAAGGGACCGCCGTCGGTGACGCTGCTCGATTGTCCCTGCCGCCAGGCCCGCGCGAACCCATGCCAGCCGACCGACGTCTGCATGGTCGTGGGCGGCGGCCAATTCAC
>JASFLD010000364.1:0-4874 GCA_050118275.1 Gemmatimonadales bacterium | reverse complement strand
ACACCCACGTCGGGACAGTACTGGTTGGGCGGTGAGGAGGTCTCCAAGCTGGACGACAACGATCTGGCGCGAATTCGCAACCGGCAGATCGGATTCGTCTTCCAGACGTTCAACCTGTTGCCGCGCACGACAGCGCTCCACAACGTCGAGCTTCCGTTGATTTACTCCGGAACGCCGGCGAAAGAGCGCCATCGGCGCGCCAGAGAGGCATTGGACGCGGTGGGCCTGGGGGATCGCATGACGCATCACCCCAACGAACTGTCCGGTGGCGAGCGTCAGCGTGTGGCGATGGCGCGGGCGCTGGTCAATCAGCCGTCGCTCGTCCTCGCCGACGAGCCGACGGGAAACCTCGATTCGCAGACATCGCAGGAGATCATGGAGATCCTGGTGGAACTGCACGAGCGGGGCGAGACGATCCTATTGGTCACGCACGAGCGCGACATCGCCGCTTACGCGGATCGGTTGATCACGCTGCGCGATGGAACGGTCGAGAAGGACGAACGACACACCGTGGGAGAGCCGGTAGCTTGAACATCTTCGATGCCGTCATTCTGGCCCTGCGACAGATCTGGGCTCAGAAGTTGAAGTCCTTCTTCACGCTCCTGGGGGTCATTGTCGGAGTCACCTTCCTGATCTCCGTCTTCGCGGTCGTGGAAGGGATGAACCGGTATATGGAGGACGACTTCGCCGGCTCGATCTTCGGCATCAACACGATCACGATCAACCGTGTGTATTCGCGGCGCGGCGGACGCACCGACGCTCGGACGCGGCGGCGCCAATCGCGCAACCCGGACATAACCGTGGCCGACGCCGCGGCCCTCGCCGAGCAGATCCCCGACATCTGGTACATGGCCTACAGCGCCGACCGCTATATGCCCGAGGTGCGCAGCGGCCAGAAACGACGCAAGAACGTCCGACTCATCGGAGTGACCGACGAGTACCTCCCGCTTCAGGGCTGGGACATCGTCAACGGTCGGGGACTGACTCGCATCGACGACGTCCGCGGCATCCGGGTCGCCATCATAGGCGATGCCATCGCCACCAAGCTCTTCGAGGACGAGTCGCCCGTCGGGCGTGACATCAGACTGGGTCCATTCCGATACCGCGTCGTCGGGGTCCTGGAGCGGCAGGGCGGCTTCATCGGCATCATCCGCGACGCCGCGATCGTCATCCCCTGGGGCGCTTACGAGGCCGACTTCTCGCGACGCCGCAACGTGGTCGAGGACATACAGATCAAGTTCCGAACCGAAGAAGCGATGGCCACCGGCCAGGCCTCGGCAGAGGAGATCCTGCGCGTTCGGCATCAGCTGCGGCCGTCACAAGAAAACGACTTCGATATCGAGACGGCCAGCGAAGTACTCGACGCCTGGAACACGATCAAGAATGTCCTGCTCGCCGCCGGGCCGGGTCTCGTGGCCGTCGCACTGGTGGTCGGCGGCATCGTGATCATGAACATCATGTTGATGTCGGTCTTGGAACGAACCCGCGAGATCGGCGTCCGCAAGGCGCTCGGCGCTCGGCGAGTCGATATCACGCGTCAGTTCCTGGCCGAGTCTGCCACGCTGGCGACCGTCGGCGCCGCCATCGGCGTATTGCTCGGTACGGGTCTCGCCAAACTGGTCGATGTGGCCTTTCCGCTCCCGGCCTCGGTCCCGATGTATGCCATCATGATGGGCGTCGGGCTCGGAATGATCGTCGGACTGATCTTCGGGGTCTACCCGGCGATACGCGCCTCCCGCCTCGACCCGATCGTCGCACTTCGGTACGAATGACAGAGAAGCGATCATGAACATCAAGGGGATCAGTGAAGGTGTCGGTATCGGGCTTCAAGCGTTGCGACAGAGCAAAGTGCGGACGGGGTTGACTATCCTGGGTGTCGGCATCGGCGTCCTTGTCGTCGTGGCCATGGCCGCCGTGATCCAAGGCGTGAACCGCAGTTTCGATGTTCTGGTGGAGGCATCCGGTGCCAACACCTTCTACGTCGTCCGCTCCTATGGCGTAGAGATGAGCACTGGATTGGAGGAAGAAGATCCCACCTGGCGCCGTCGACCGCCGATCTCCGCTCGGTTCGCCCGTTCGCTGGAAGCGCTTTCCACCGTTGCCAATTCATACGCGTCGGCGGACATGTCGTTCCTGCCGTCGAAACTGATCGCCGACGGCACCGAGGCAGACGCCAGTATCCTCGCCGTACCATCCGACTATATGCAAACCGACGCCGGCGACATCGTCGCCGGTCGGTTCTACACCAAAGCCGAGGAGGAGGCAGGTCGCCCCGTCGCCGTGATCGATAGCTCGGCCGCCCGCGATCTCTTCGCGCCGCTCAATGCGGTGGGCCAAAGCTTCCGCGTCGGTAACCAGAGCTTCGAGGTCGTCGGCGTCTATAAGCACCCGCCGAACCTGTTTGCCTCGCTGGGCGACAGTCGCGTTTTCGTGCCGTTCAATACCGCGAAGAAGTACCTGATGAAGAACGTCCGCTTCATCTCGTTCAACGATCTGGTCTGGCTAACGATCGTCGCCAAACCCGTCGTCGGCATGACGCGCGCCATAGACCAGGTGACGGCTCGCATGCGCACGCTGCGCGGCCTTGGGCCGGGCGAAGAGAACAATTTCGATGTGGTCACACAGGAATCGATGATGGAGCTGTGGAACCAGCTGACGACGGTGCTGTTCACCGTCATGTTCGCCCTCTCCAGTGTCGGGCTCATGGTCGGCGGTATCGGAGTGATCGCGGTGATGGTCGTCTCGGTCACCGAGCGAACACGCGAGATCGGAATACGCAAGGCGTTGGGCGCGACGCGCCGCGACATACTCTGGCAGTTCTTGGTGGAAGCGGTGACGCTCACGATCGTCGGCGGCTCCCTGGGCCTGATCGCCGGGGGTGTGATCGCTTGGGTCGTCGACAATTTCACACCGATCCCGGCGGTCATCCCTCTGTGGTCGGTGTTCATGGCCATCCTCGCCGCCGCGTTCACCGGAATCGTCTTCGGCCTCTTCCCAGCCGTCCGCGCGGCACGCCTCGATCCGGTTGCGGCGCTGCGCTACGAGTGACGCGATACGCAGTCCTGTCGGGCGGTGGCCCGTCGCCGGCGCTGGCGGCGGGCCGCCCGGCTTTCTAGACTTACGAGCGTTCTCTGCACGTCCGGACGACGACACGAACGGATACCGATGAGCTCCCAGCTAGACCTACTGGCAATCTTTCCGCACCCCGACGACGCCGAGCTTCTGTGCGGCGGTACCTTGATCCGCGCTGCGGATCTGGGTCACGAGACAGGCATCCTCGACCTCACCAGCGGTGAGCTCGGAACCCGGGGAACGCCGGAGCAGCGCCGGGCGGAAGCGGAACGTGCATCGCGAGCGCTCGGCCTGGCCGAGCGGCGAAACCTGGGCCTCTCGGATGCGCGGATCCGCAATGACGACGACAGTCGCGTTCGGCTGATCGAAGCGATCCGCGAGTTGCGCCCACGCACCGTGATCCTGCCTTACTTCGAGGGTCGCCACCCCGACCACCGAATCGCTGCAGAGCTGGGATACGACGCCTGCTACCTGTCCGGTCTCAAAAACTACCCGGCCGCTGGCAGCGCTCATCGGCCGACCAAGGTCCTCTACGCCGCCGCCTATCGCGAGCACACGCTCAAACCGACCTTCGTCGTCGACACCAGCGAGGTCTTCGAGCGCAAGCTCGAAGCGATCCGTTGCTACGGGTCTCAGTTCGACAACGTCAAGGCGATGGGCGAACTGTATCCCGCGGCCGTCCCGCTCTACGACCTCGTGCGAATCCAGGACGCGCACTACGGCTCGTTGATTCGTGCCGCCTACGGCGAACCTTTTGTCACACGTGAGACCTTGAAGGTGGACGACGTCGTGCAACTCGAGGTCAGTAGCTTCTGAACCGTCGCCTTCCAACCGCGTGAGCCGCGCATACATTAATCTCGAGGACACTACACCCAGTGCCTTTAGGTCCCTGCGCTGCGTCAGCGCGCAGATCAACAGACAACGAGGACGATGACGGAGAAGAGGATCTACCTCGACTATTCAGCGACGACGCCAGTGCGCCCCGAGGTACACCAGGCCATGGCACCGTACTTCGAGGCCGAGTTCGGCAACCCGTCCAGCATGCACTCGTACGGGCGCGCCGCTCGGGTGGCGATCGAGACCAGTCGACGTCGGATCTTGCAACTGCTGGGAGCCCCGGCTGGCAGCGGCCTGGTCTTCACCGGTTCGGGCAGCGAGGCGGACAACCTGGCCATCCTCGGCTTCGCGCGCCGTCACCCGTCCGCTTGTATAGTACGTTCGAGTATCGAGCATAAGGCCGTCATACAAGCCACCAAGACCGTCCAAGCTGAGGGGCACGACGTCCGCATCGCCCCCGTCGACGGCCGCGGCGTCATCGATGTCGCGGCGCTCAGCGAGCTGATCCCGGCGGACGGGCCGCCGACCTTGGTGGCCCTGATGTGGGCGAACAACGAGACCGGCGTCGTGCAGCCGATTCATGATGTCGCCGAACTCTGCGCCCGGCGCGGCGCAACGCTGTTCTCCGACGCCGTTCAGGCGTTGGGCAAGATCCCGCTGGATTTCGAGCGGGCGTCTCCGGATCTGGTCGCGTTCTCGGCCCACAAGCTGGGTGGGTCAAAGGGCGTCGGCGGCCTGCTGATCCGCGGCGGGATCGCGCTCGACCCCATCGTACACGGCGGTGGCCAGGAGGCCGGCCTCCGCTCCGGTACGGAGAACGTGTCCGGTATTGTCGGGTTTGCCCGGGCCACGGCCCTCTCGGTTGAGGAGTTGGACCGCGAGCCCGTTCGGCTGCGCGCGCTGCGCGACCGTTTGCAGACCGGCCTGCAAACCGCCCTGCCCGAGATCGTCATCAATGGCGCCGA
>JASFLD010000363.1:0-4881 GCA_050118275.1 Gemmatimonadales bacterium | reverse complement strand
GAATCTCCATCGCCTCCCGGCCGCCGAGTCTGTCCCGCCGGCGCAGCTCACGGCTTTCGGCGTCGGTGAAGGGGATCGTTCCTTGCAAGTTCGTGTCTGGCGCGGGGCCGAGGTAGACGAGGGCGTTGATCTTCTGCGCGAGTTCTCCGGCTTCGGCGTAGAAGAGGTCCCCCGGAAGTTCTCCCATGTCCGGGAAGCTCGTCTCGTCAAGAAAGAAAGGCGCGCTCGGATCGCCGAATGCGGCGACGAGGTTCCGCTCCGCCTCCTCGATGTCGACGATGGTGCCGATCACCAAGAGACTGTCGGCGTCGAGGGCCGCCTCGAGATTCGACATCAGCGTGCCGCCCCCATGCGTGATGTGTCCGTCGCCGTAGACGACCAGCACACGCCTGTCCGGATCGGGCTCCAGATGTTCGATGATCAGGTGAGCGGTGTAGTTCGTCTTGAAGGGATACCGCGCCATATCATCCCGGGTTCGCACCGCTGACCAATCGACGTTCTCGTTACCTCCGAGCACGCGGATCCGCTCGGCGCGTCTCGTCCCCTCGTTCACCTCCCGAACCGCCTCGAGGAATTCGGGAACTTGGGGGAGCGTGGCCAGCAGTTGGGGATAGTCGGTGTCGAGTGCGAGTTGGCGCAGGGCGTCGGCTGGCAGGTCCTCGAGTCCGATCAAGTACCTGTCCAGCACCTCCTGGTGTGCCCCGCTTCCGAACTCTACCACGATGTCGGTGACGGTGGCGCGGAACGACGGCCGGGATAGCAGGCAGAGGAGGAATCGGTGCCGTTTGACCCCTCCGTGGGTGCTGCCGATGAACGCGAACCGGCGGCTCTGGAAGACTTCGGCAACCCGGTCGGCCACGGCCGCGTGTTCGGCCGAGGGGCACGTCACGCGGTCCGCGTTTTGGTGAAACCTTGCGAATGCAGAGCCCAGGACGTTCAGGGCCAGAGCGGCCGCGAGCGTGGCTCCCCACCTCAGGTCGTGTCTCTTGTGCTGCATCACGATGACAATGTAACGCGTTTCTGCGATCTGGCTTGACGGCCGCGGCCGCACGTTCCACATGTACGTAGCGATCCAGGTCGGGGAGGGAGGGGGTTCGGGGAGGGGGTACGGCGCCGAGCCGAGCCTAGATCGATTTGTCGGGAGCATAGAGATGAGCACGAGATGCCTTCCAATTGTCTTGATCTTCGGTTGTATCCTCGCGGGCCCGGCCGCCGCGCAGGAGGGGTCTCCGTCGCCGCGTCAGCGGCTGCTGATGGACTACGGATGGAAGTTCAGCCGGGGGGACCCGGCCGGGGCCGAGGAGGCCGGCTTCGACGACAGCGGCTGGCGTTCGCTGGATCTGCCCCACGACTGGAGCATCGAGGGGCCGTACGACCAGAACGCGCCCACCGGAGGGCGTGGAGGTTACCTGCCCACGGGTGTTGGCTGGTACCGCCGCTCCTTCACGCTTCCCGCCGAGTCCCGGGGTCGCCGTGTCACGATCGAGTTCGACGGCGTCTACCAGAACAGCGACGTCTGGATCAACGGGAATCACCTGGGCCACCGGCCCTACGGCTACATCTCCTTCCAGTACGACCTGACCCCGCACCTCGTCGACGGCGAGAACATCGTCGTGGTCCGTGCCGACAACTCACACCAGCCGAACACGCGCTGGTACTCGGGGAGTGGCATCTATCGGCACGTGTGGCTGACCATGACGGATCCCCTGCACGTCGGCCACTGGGGGACCTTCGTGACGACGCCCGACGTGGATTCCGCCTCGGCCCAGGTCGCCGTGCGCACCCGGATCGTCAACGACGGAACCGGCGAGCGACGCGGAAGTCTCCGGTCAGTGATCCTGGACGCATCGGGAATCGAAGTAGCTCGGAGCGAGGTTCCCTTCACGCTGGCCGCCGGCGAGGTGGCCGAGCCAGTTCGGGAACTCACCGTGGAAACGCCGGAGCGCTGGTCGCCGGGAAGCCCGACCCTCTACACGCTCCGCGCTACGGTTTCGGATGGCGCCGGGCGCGTCGTGGACGAGACGGACACGCCGTTCGGCATCCGTGAAATCGCCTTCGACGCCGATCGTGGGTTCCTGCTCAACGGGGAGCGCGTGAAGATGCGCGGCGTGAACCTGCATCACGGCGGCGGTCCCGTGGGTGCCGCTGTACCGGAGGCGGTCTGGGAGCGCCGCCTCATCCTCTTGAAGAAGATGGGCGTCAACGCCATCCGCACCGCGCACAACCCGCCGGCGCCCGAGTTCCTCGACCTCTGCGACCGACTTGGCCTGCTGGTCATGGACGAGGCGTTCGACGAATGGACGCACGGCAAGGTGGAGTGGGGTTACCACAAGTACTTTGCGGAGTGGGGCGAACGCGACCTGGCCGACTTCATGCGCCGTGACCGCAATCATCCGTCGGTGGTGCTCTGGAGCCTGGGCAACGAGATCGGCGAGCAGCACGCGCCGGGCGGCGTCGCAGTCCTCCGCAGGCTGGTGGAGATCGCGCAGCGCGAGGATCCGACGCGCCCCGTCACCACCGGGAACGACCACATCTACGCCGACGACGGCGCCACGACGGTCGAGTTCCTGGAACTCCTCGATGTCGTGGGCTACAACTACGTGGACCGCTGGCACGAGCGTCGCGAGCTGTACGCCAGCCAGGACCGCCATGCCTATCCCGACTGGAAGATGATCGGCACGGAGAGCAGCCCGGTGAGGGGCACGCGCGGCGAGTACCCCGTCGGCGATGATCCGGAGCGCGTCCAGCCCTGGTACACGGTTGGCATGATCCGCGCCGAGCAGCTGTGGAAGTTCGTCTCGCTGCACGACTACTTCGCCGGCGACTTCATGTGGACCGGCATCGATTACCTGGGCGAGTCGTTCTGGCCACGCAAGAACTCCACCTCCGGACAGCTCGACCTCGTGGGCTTCCCCGACGACGGCTACTTCTTCTACCAGAGCCGCTGGACCGACGAGCCGATGATCCACCTCTTCCCCCACTGGAACTGGCCCGACCGCGAGGGGCAGTTCATCCCGGTGCTCGCCTACACTAACTGCGACGCCGTCGAGCTGTACCTGAACGATCGGTTCATCGGCGAGAAGCGGCTCGAGTTCCCGCGCCAGGGTACGTCGGCCAGCTGGAACAACTATGAACGCCCTCAGGTCTTCCCCACCACCGCCGACCTGCACCTGTCGTGGGATGTTCCCTACGAGCCGGGCGTGCTCCGCGCGGTGGGCAAGCGGAACGGTGAAGTCGTGGCCACCGCGGAGGTGCGAACGGCGGGGCCGGCGGCGGCGCTGCGTCTGAGCGTGGACCGTTCCGAGATCCGCTCCGGGATCAGGGATGTCGCCCACGTCGCGGTCGAGGTGGTGGACGCCGATGGGGTCGTCGTCCCGATGTCGAACGATCTGGTGCGCTTCAACGTCGAGGGCGATGCGGCGCGGCTGCTGGCGGTGGGTAACGGCGACCCGACCGACCACAGCTCATACCAAGCCGGAGAGCGCCGGGCCTTCCACGGGCTGCTGTTGGCGATGATTCAAAGCACGGACGAAACCGGTGTCGTCCGTGTGACGGTCCACGCCGAGGGATTGGAGCCCGCGTCGATCGGCCTCACGGTGATTCCGGGGGAGAGGCAACCTCGGTTACGCTGATGTGTGTTATCGCTCATCTGCCAGCGCATTCACCCGCCAAACGGCTCGGGTCTTAGGACGAGCCACCATCACGAACTGCTGGCCATTCGGATGGACGTCGTAATTGCGATTATAGAACCAGCGGAATGGATCCGTGCTGAAGAGTTCGGCGCGCCCGACGACGATGACCCGGGAACCGTCGTAGCGCAGGGAGAGTGCGATGATCCGGTTGGGACCCCAGTAGAAGATTTGGCTGCCGTCGGCCGACCACACCGGCGCGCCGCCGCACGCGTTCGAGACGACCGTGGGCGGGCCCGTGTCCGGATACGACCTGACGTAAACCTCGGTGCAACCGCTCTCGTTCGACTTGTAGGCGAGCCAGCGGCCATCCGGCGACAGGGTGAGATGTTCCACAAACGACTCGGTCTCCATAAGCAATACAAGGTCGGAGTCGCCGTTGAGCGATGCGCGGAACACCTTGCTGGCGGAGTAGAAAACGACCTCGCTGTCACCCGGAGCGAAATCCACTTGGTAGACGTCGCGGTTGCCCGCCAGTAGCCGCTTGGCTGAACCCGTCCCGTCGGCTGCCCGAAGGTAGAGGCTGGCGAACGATTCGTCTTGATCTGCTGTGGCGATGTACCGATGTGCGGCGGCTCACCTGTCAGCATCTCGTACAGCACGCACCCCAACGAGTAGATGTCCGAGCGTTGCGTGAGATCTTTCTCCGCCGTCGCCTGCTCCGGGCTCATGTACTGCGGCGTCCCCAGCGAGAGCCCCTGCTGTGTCACGGTACTTGCGAGAACCACGGCATTAGAGACGGAAAGAAGAAGTCTGACGCGAGAGCGCCGCCGTGGACGTCTTGCGCCGTAACATCAATAGTAATTCCACTTCCTGCTATGCACAGGAACCAGAGTGGGGGAGGCCATGTGGTCTCACCCGGGTGCCGTTGTTGGATCCATGCCACTCCTGATAGGGCAGTAGGTTGCATGCGCACTACAAGACATGTCCGTTTTCGCTGGCTTGGCGCGATCGCTCTGATTGCCCTCAGCGCCCTCACCGTTACCTGCGGACGGGAGCCGCTCGGGCCCGAATCGCCCGAATCGAGAGTCAGCTTCACCGAAACACCGGCTGGCCCTGCGATACTTATCGGCGCGGGGGACATCGCCGGCTGCGACCGGCCCGACGATGGCTACACTGCCGATCTGGTAGATTCGCTTCTGGTCGAGTATCCCAACGCCACGGTTGCGACCTTTGGTGACACTGTCTATCC
>JASFLD010000362.1:0-4894 GCA_050118275.1 Gemmatimonadales bacterium | reverse complement strand
GCCCGCCGCTGCTCGAGGCTTTGAAGGCGCATCATGCCGACGCCATCGCGGCCGGCGAAGCGACCGTCGTCCCCGGCGACCTCGTCCAGGTCGATTTCTCCGCCGGCACCATCGAGGCGCGCGGCGAGGTCTACAGATTCCCCGCGCTGGGGTCGGTGCCGCAATCGCTGGTAGTAGCGGGAGGAATCGAGAACCTGGTACAACGGAAACTCCAGTCGGCCTGAACACCAGGTCTGAAAGCCGATACTCAACAGCTAACATCGTTAACCGTGCTAATAGGGGGATCGAACCGAGATGGCGAAACACACGGTTGTGAGCATGCCGGGAGATGGCATTGGAAAGCTCGTGCTCCCGGAAGCGGTCCGCGTGCTCGACACTGTAGGATTCGACGCCGAGTACGTTCATGCCGACATCGGGTGGGAGTGCTGGGTTAACGCCGGCAACCCGCTCCCAGAGGAGACCATAGACCTACTCGCTCAACATCGCCTCGGACTCTTCGGCGCCATCACGTCGAAACCGAAAAAGCAAGCCGCCAGCGAAATCCTGCCCGAGCTGCGCGACCAGGGGTTCGTCTACTACAGCCCCATCGTCGGATTGCGCCAACGGTTCAATCTCGACATCTGCATCCGGCCTTGCCGCTCCTTTCCCGGAAATCCGCTCAACTTCATCCGCCAGAAGGCGAGCGGTGGTTTCGAGGAACCGAAGGTCGACGCGGTGATCTTCCGCCAAAACACCGAGGGGCTGTATGCGGGCATCGAGTGGACCAATCCTCCCGATATCGTCCGCCAGGCGCTCGCCACCCATCCGAAGTTCAAGAGCTTCGAGAGCGTGCCCAGCGCCGACATCGCGATTTCCACCCGCGTGTTCACGCGCAACGCTTGCCGCCGCATCGTCACCGCGGCGTTCGAGTACGCCAGGAAGCACGACTATCCGTCGGTGACCATCTGCGAGAAGCCGAACGTGCTGCGCGAGACATCCGGCATGATGGAAGAGGTCGCCAAGGAGGTGCATGCCGACTTCCCCAACATCCAGTTGTGGTCCACGAACATCGACGCGCAGATGATGTGGTTGACCAAGAACCCCGAAGATTACTCCGTGATCGTCGCCGGCAACATGTTCGGTGACATCGTCTCCGATGCCTTCGCTGGTTTGGTGGGTGGACTCGGCTTCGCCTGCTCAGCCAACATCGGGGACGAGGTGGCGGTATTCGAGCCGACGCACGGCTCGGCGCCCAAATACGAGAAGCTCGATCCGCCCATCGTCAATCCCATCGCCATGATCCTCAGCGCCGCCATGATGCTGGATCATATCGGCGAAACCGACAAGGCGGAGTCGATTCGCAATGCCATCGGCGCGGTCGTCGAACAGGGCGAGGTTCGCACCTACGATATGATGCGCTTGGCGGGTGGACCCGACGTCATCGCCAAAGGCGCCGCGACGACCACCCAGGTCACCGACGCGATCATCGCGAACCTCTGAGTCGAGGAGGGACCAATGCCGGCCAGATCGGCCACGACGCCGTCCACCAGAGGCGAAGCAGGCCCCCGCGGTGACGATGTCCGCTCCGACCTTCACGTCGTCGTGGAAGTGACGGAATCGGGCGGCCTCCAACTGGCGCTGCAATCCAAGGTCGGGTCCATGTACGGCGACTCGATCCGCCGCACCACGGTGCAAGTGCTGAGTGAGCTTGGCATCGAGCACGCGAAAGTCACGATCGATGACAAGGGCGCCTTGCCATTCACCATAGCCGCCCGCGTCGAAGCCGCCACCCGACGGGCCGGCGCAGCGGTAAAAGGGGACGCCCGTCCGCCGCGCACCGTCACCCGCACCGGGCCGACTCCCCGCGATCGTCTCAGACGCTCGCGTCTCTACCTTCCAGGGAACCAGCCCAAGCTGATGATCAATGCCGGCCTTCACCGGCCCGACGGGGTCATCCTCGACCTCGAGGACTCGGTCCACCCCGACGAGAAGGATTCCGCCCGGCTGATGGTCCGCAACGCTCTCCGCTGCGTCGACTTCGGCGGCGCCGAACGGATGGTACGCATCAATCAGCTCCCCCTCGGCTTCGAGGATTTGCGCGCCGTGGTCCCCGAAGGTCCCGATCTCATTCTGATTCCGAAGGTCGAGCAGGCCGACCAGGTGCGAGAAGTCGATGAGCGTATCCGCGGGATCCGCTCTCAGGACGGCGACGGGTACGCCATCTGGCTGATGCCCATACTCGAATCGGCGCTCGGCATCGAGAACGCTTTCGCCATCGCCAAGGCGGCCGAGACGATCGTGGCTCTGACGATCGGTCTCGAGGACTACACCGCCGATCTGGGCGTCGTCAAGACGCAGCAGGGCACCGAGTCCGCTTTCGCCCGTAGCCGTCTGGTCAATGCCGCCAAGGCCGCGCGCATTCAGGCCATCGACTCCGTCTACGGTGACGTCGGGGACATGGCGGGGCTCGAAGAATGGGCGAAGCGGTCCCGCGCGCTCGGGTTCGAGGGGATGGGCTGTATCCATCCGCGCCAGATCGAACCGATACATGCGGCTTTCGCGCCAAGCTCCGAGGAGATCGAGAAGGCTCTGGCCATCGTCGCCGCCTTCGATGAAGCCCAAGCCAAGGGGCTCGGCGTCGTACGGCTTGGCACCAAGATGATCGATGCGCCGGTCGTCCTGCGCGCCCGCCGGTTGGTGGAGAACGCGCGCAACATGGGCCTGATACCGAAAGCGAGTCGCTGAGACGACACGTCTCGGATCGAGGAGATCTACCCTATGAGTCGAAGTGCCGAACTGATGGTCAACGCAATCGGTCGACGTGTGCCCGCGGTTGTGAACGGCAAACCGCAGGTGCCCTTTCAAGGCGTCGGCGCCTTCGAGCCGCAAGGCCGCAAGCACGCCCCACCGATCCGCTCGTGTCGCGACTATCCCTCCAACGGAGACAAGCGCCTGGCCGACTTCAAGGCCGCCCTCGAGGCGTGCGGCCTCAAGAACGGCATGACCATCTCGACGCACCACCATCTGCGCAATGGCGACGCCGTCGCCTTGCTGGCACTGAACGCGGCGGCCGAGCTCGGAGCCGAGGATCTCATGTGGTTTCCCAGCGCCTCGTTCCCCTGCCACGAGCCGGTCATCGAACTGATGGAACAGGGCGTCGTCCATCACATCGAGGGCAGCATGAACGGGCCGCTGGGCGAGTACTGCTCCCGCGGCAAGATGCGTGGAATGGGAGTGCTTCGTTCGCACGGCGGCCGCTGGCAGGCGATCCAGGACGGGGAGGTCCATGTGGACATCGCGGTCATCGCCGCACCGACGGCCGATCCCTTCGGGAACGCCGATGGCTCGCACGGGCCTTCCGCCTGTGGCTCTTTGGGTTTCGCCCTCGCCGACTCGATCTACGCCGATCATGTCATCGTCGTGACCGACAACCTGGTTCCCTTCCCCTGCGTCCCCTGGCAGATCCAGGGCAACAACGTCGACTACGTTGTCGAAATCGATTCGATCGGCGATCCCACCAAGATCGTCTCCGGTACCACCCAGATCACCAAGAGCCCGGACCGCCTGCTGATCGCCGAGTACGTCGCCCGCTTCCTGCACGACGCACGCATCATGCGCGACGGGTTCTCGTTCCAAGCCGGTGCCGGCGGAATCGCCCTGGCTTTCGTTCAGTATCTAAAGGAGATGATGAAGAAAGAGGGCGTGAAGGCGCGGTTCGTGCGGGGCGGATCCACCCAATACCTCGTCGAGTTGCTGCGCGAGGGGCTGACCGACTACATCCTCGACGGCCAAACTTTCGATCTGGCCGCTGTCGAGTCCATCGCCTCCGACCCGCGGCACGTGGCCACGTCGCCGTTCACCTCCTACAACTATCACGGCAAGGGCAACTTCGCCTCGCTGGTCGATGCTGTCGTCCTCGGGGCCACCGAAGTCGACGTCAACTTCAACGCCAACGTCAATACGCACTCCGACGGAGCCCTGCTGCACGGGATAGGCGGCTGGCAGAACTGTCTCTCCGCCGGCTGCACTATACTGGCGGTCCCCTCGTTCCGCGACCGCATCCCGGTGCTGGTGGATGAGGTAGCGACAGTCACCGGTCCCGGCGACCTGATCGACGTCGTGGTCACCGAGCGCGGCATCGCCATCAACCCGCGGCGCACCGACCTCATCGACAGCCTGGCAGGCTCGAGCTTGCCGCTCCGACCCATCGAGGAGATAAAGGACGAAGTCGAGAGGCTCATGGGCGGAGCGCCGGCCAAGGCGCGTCTGACGGACCGACCGGTCGCTGTGATCAAGTGGGTGGACGGTACCGTCATCGATACCGTCTGGCAGCTCGCAGACTGAACCCTCCGCTTCTCGATCACGCCGGAATGGATTTCGAGCGAATCTCTCACATCGTTGAATCGGCCCGCTCGGACGGACGCGACGCGCTTCTCGAGCCCGAGGGCCTCGAGGTCCTCGCCGCGATGGGCCTGGATACACCGCCATGCATCGTCGCGCGAGAGCCCGGCGACGTGAGCGGTGATGGCCTGTGGACGCTGGGAAGCGAACACGTGGTCGTAAAGGTCGTATCTCCCATGATACTCCATAAGACCGACGTCGGCGGCGTCGTCTTCATCAGAAATGATCAGGATCTCGTGCGAGAAACCGTCCGCCGTATGAGTGAGAAATTCTCCGGCACGGATCTCCGCGGCTTCCTGATCCAGCAACGCGTCGCTTACGATCCCAGTCCCGGCGGAGAGCTGCTGATCGGCGCACGCTGGGCGGAAGACTTCGGTCCCATAGTCGCGCTTGGACCCGGCGGCCTCTACACCGAATTCCTCGCCGAGCACCTCGAGACGGGAAGAAACATCGGCCTCGCTTCGGCTGAGGGGCTCGATCGGGAAATGGCGGAGGCGCTGATCCACAGCATCGC
>JASFLD010000361.1:0-4908 GCA_050118275.1 Gemmatimonadales bacterium | reverse complement strand
GGGACGACCAAGGGGGGTGCGATGGCCCACAGGACGATCGAACAGGTACTCGCTGCGCACACGCCCGGCTGGATGTCGATACCCGGTGTCGTGGGCACCGCCATCGGCGAGTGCGCGGGGGAGCCTTGCCTCCGAGTCATGGTCGCGAGAGAGACGTCCCGGATCCGTCGGGCCATACCGGACCGCGTCGACGGCTTTCCGGTCGATGTGGTCGAGACGGGGGCTTTCCGAGCCCGCCAGCCCGGCGCGAACGACAGTTAGTCAGACGCATCCGTCAACCTTCGAGAGCGGCCGGTCCGCGGGGGAGCTCGCCAACGACACTTTGGCGAACGGGCTTGGCGCATCGACGAGATGCCGAGCAGCCTGCCGAGGCGGGTCGCAAACGTGGAGCCCGCCCCGGGAGCCCGGCGGTCTGGCAACGCGTTGCGCTCGAAGAGTAGGCGGCAGACTTCGACGTAGCTCGAGGTTTGGTCGTTGAGGGAGTTGGAGTTCATGGCTGGCCGGCTGCTTGACATTTCACTCGAAAACTGTCAATAGAGAAGCGCTCGGTGTCTCCGGCCCCTCCGTTTACGCTCCCTGCGAGGTATTCGTGATGACGCGCGCCCGCTCGCTGGTCCTGGCCCTTTCGCTCTCCGCCTTCACGCCCGGACCCGCGCAAGCTCAGGAATCCGCCGCCGATATCATCGACCGCGTCGATCGGATCCTCAGGGGTGAGTCGAGCCACGGCACCGCTTCGATGGAGATCGTCACCGAGCATTGGGAGCGCAGCATGACCATGGAGATCTGGTCGCTGGGCACCGATTACTCGCTGATCCGCGTCACCGCTCCCAAGAGCGAGGAAGGGACCGCGACGCTGAAGGCAGGGGACGACATCTGGAATTACCTGCCGCGCGTCGATCGCACTATCAAGATCCCGCCATCGATGATGATGAGCTCCTGGATGGGCTCCCACTTCACCAACGACGATCTGGTCAAGGAAAGCCGCCTGGTCGACGACTATGACATCGAGATCGCCTTCGAGGGCGACCGCGACGGTGTGCGGGTATGGGAGTTCGAGTTGACGCCGAAGCCGGAGGCTGCGGTCGTCTGGGGCAGCATCCTTTATCGTGTGCGCAAGGAAGACCTGATGCCGCTGTGGGCCAAGTACTATGACGAAGACGGCAAGCTGGTCCGGACTATGACCTTCAGCGACTTCCGCGTGATGGGCGGTCGCCTCATTCCCGCTGCCCTCGAGGTACAGCCGGAGAACAAGCCGGGGGAGCATACCCGCGTGCAATACAGCGAGCTCGAGTTCAACATCGATATCGACACCGACTTCTTCTCCCTGCGAAATCTCCGATCGGGAGGCCGTTAGCCGTGAACGCCCGCCAATGGTGGCGCATCGGTTGGCGCAACCTCGGCCGCAATCGGCGGCGGACGTTCATCACGATGATCGGCCTGGGCTTCGGATATCTTGCCGTAATTCTCCTGGTCGGTTGGATGGAGGGGCTGACCGCCGAGATCATCGAGAGCGGGACCAGCACGTTATCGGGTCAGATTCAGGTACACGACGCCAACTACCGGCCCGAACGCAAGATCTACGATACGATCGGCGGTCGCGACGGCACCGACGTCGACGCGCTGGTACGAGAGGTTGACTCCGATCCTGCCGTCGTCGCGGCGACGCCTCGAGTCTACGCGGGCGGACTCGTCAGCGCCGGTGACGCCACCGTCGCCGGCATCCTCATGGGTATCGATCCAGAGCGCGAGTCACGGGTCAGCAAGATCCTGAACGCCGTAGTCGAAGGCAAGCCGCCGGTCGTCGGAACGCACGACATCGTCATCGGGGCTGAGATGGCCCGCCAACTATCGGTGGGGGTCGGTGACGAGATCATCCTCGTCGCGCCGGCAGCGGATGGCTCGATGGGTAACGATCTCTACACCCTCTCCGGTATTTTCCACAGCGGGCTGGCCGAGCTCGACGCGTCCAACGCCATCCTGCCCATTGGGGCGCTTCAGGCGCTGGTCGTTCTCGCTCCCAACCGCGTGCACGAGATCGCCGCGTCCGTTACCGACCCGTGGCTGGCGCCCGAGGCAGCGGACCGGATAGCGTCGCGCCTTGGGGCGGAGCACCTGGGGATCGAGGTCGAGCCCTGGACGCGCCTCCGGCCCGAGATGCTGGATTACGCGCAACTCGCGAAGGCCTGGAACGGTGTCATCATCTTCATCGTCTTCGCCATCGCGATGTTCGGCGTGGCCAACACGATGCTCATGGCCACCTACGAGCGACGTCGCGAGTTCGCCGTGATGCTGGCGCTGGGCACGTCGCCCTTCGCGATCGTGGTCTCGGTTCTGGCTGAAGCGCTGAGCCTCGGCGCGATCAGCTTGGTGTTGGGCTCCGCCATCACTTTCCCGCTAATGGTCTGGTTTCACAACGCTCCACCGGACCTGAGCTCGCTGTATGGAGACTACACGTTCTTCGGAGCGTTGATCCGCCCGCAGTTGCGGGTCGAGCTGAATCCCGAGATGTGGCTATGGACCGGGGTGGCACTTCTTGTCACGGCGCTGCTCGCGGCCATCTATCCGGCGGCTCGCGCGGCGCGCGTGCCACCTGCCGACACGCTATCGGGGCTGTGAGATGCCGTCACGAACGACTTCAATGGTCCGACTGGCCACGCGCAATCTGAGGCGCTATGCGCGCCGCACGGCTCTGACCGCCGCCGCGATGATCGTGGGCGGTGCGCTGATGATCTTCTCGCTGTCAATCGGCGATGGCGGGCACGAGGACTGGATCGAGTCGGGCGCCCGCATGGGGAGCGGCCACATCGCGATCCAGGCGCCGGGCTTCCAGACGAGCCGCAAGATCGAGGATCGACTGACGGACCGCGATCGGGCCGCTGTGGATACCGCGTTGCAGGAGGCCGACGTCGCCGAGCACATCGTCACCGCCGTGCCACGCTTGGCCGTTCGCGGATTGGCCAGCTCGCCCACCGGCGCCCGGCCCGCCGAGATCATCGGTGTCGATCCTACCGCCGAAGCGAGCTTCTCGATCCTGGATGACAAGCTGGTCGAGGGAAGGTATCTCGAGCCCGGCGATAGGCTGGCAGCTTACATGGGCGCCGTTCTGATCGAGAGCCTCGAGTTGCGGCTCGGCTCGCGGCTCGTGCTCACGGCGCAGGACGCCGACGGCGAGATCTCGGGTCAACTGGTCCGGGTCGTCGGCGTCTTCCGCACCGGCGTACCGGAGATCGACCAGTCGCTGATCCACATCCCCATCGGCACAGCCGGCTCATGGCTGCAAGTGGGGGACGGAGTGACGACCATCGCCGTGCTGGTGGATCGCAGCCAGTCGGTGGATCCGGTGATCCGTTCGCTGCGAAGCGAACTGGCGGAGCCGATAGAGGATGGTCGGTTGACGGTGCTCAGCTGGGAGCAGACGTCGCCCGCCTTGGATGCGGCCGTCAAGATCGACAATCTGGGCAACTACGTCTGGCAGGGCATCATGTTCGGTATCATCGCGTTGGGCATCGTGAACACGGTCCTGATGTCGGTGATGTACCGGAAGCGCGAGTTCGGTCTGTTGCAGGCGTTGGGCTTCACACGGCGCCAAACGGGGAGCCTGGTGATGACGGAGGGTGTGGTCCTCACGGCCATCAGCGGCATCGTCGGCATCGCCCTCGGGCTTTTCCTGACGTGGTTCTTCTTCCGCGATGGACTCGATTTCTCATTCACCTGGGACGAGAACTGGAGCTTTTCCGGCGTGGCGATGGATCCGATCATCGTACCGCTGTTCACCGTCCGACGGGTCGTCCAGTCACTGATCTTCATACTGATCATCGGCACGGTGGCGTCGATCTATCCGGCCTATCGAGCCATGCGTATCGACGTCGCCGAAGCGATGAAGTTCGAGCGATGAACGAAACAGACATGAACGAGCGAAACGCAGCCGCCGTCAGAACCGAGGACGTCTGGAAGATCTTCGAGCAAGCAGCCGAAGAGGTCCAGGCCGTTCGCGGCATCAGCGTGACGATCGAGCCGGGCGAGTTCACCGCGATGGCGGGCCCCTCGGGCTCGGGCAAGACGACTCTACTGAACCTCATTGGGGGACTGACGCGACCCAGCCGCGGCCACGTATGGGTCGCCGGGCGGGACCTGACGGACATGTCGAATCGCGATCTCGCCCATATGCGGCTGCAAGAGATCGGCTTCATCTTCCAGGCCTACAACCTGCTTCCGGTGTTGACGGCTGCGGAGAACGCCGAGTTCCCGCTCTTACTGCAGGGTGTGGACAGCGACGACCGCGAACGCCGCGTCCAGGATTTGTTCCGCCGTACGGGCTTGGAGGGATTGGAGGATCGACGTCCTGGGAAGCTCTCGGGCGGACAACAACAACGCGTCGCGGTGATCCGCGCGGTCGTGGGCGAGCCTGCTCTGGTATTGGCCGACGAGCCCACGGCCAACCTAGATTCCACCACGAGCGACTCGCTGTTGGAGATGATGGAAGAGCTCAACCGTGACCTTGGAACCACCTTTGTCTTCGCGACCCACGACCCGCGCGTGATGGACCGGGCGCGACGTCTAATTCGATTGGTGGACGGAGCGATAGCGTCCGACGAGAGGCGCGGTCTGACTCCCGAGCAGTGAAGCAGGCCGCTCTCCTCGTCCTAATCTTCGCCCTCTCCGAGGTTTCCGCTTCGTACGCCCAGATCCCCACGATTCGAGGATACTATCTCAACGTCCCGCTCTGGAGTGATTCCACCCCACTGGCGGTCGGAGGTCTGGGCGATCTGCAGCGCCTCCGCCTCATGACATCGCCGAGCTTCGGGCCGTTCGAGTTGGAGGTCGCCTACGAGCACCTTCTCTCCTATAGCGAGCGAGTCGCATCGCAGCCGGTCGGTTCGATCTTGGGCGGTCTCACAACCGGCGGCG
>JASFLD010000360.1:0-4921 GCA_050118275.1 Gemmatimonadales bacterium | reverse complement strand
GGGATCCTGGTCCGGGTAGTAGTGGTCACGGAGGCTCTGACTCACGAGCGCAACCCGCTCCAAGCCCTCCCGGTCGCGCGGTGTGATTCCACGGCCGCTCCAGATGGGGACTCTCAGCGCTTCGATGTATCCTGGCGTGGCGACACGGACCGCGATGTCGTCTTCCTGTCCTTCGGGTGGTGGCGGCCGATCCAGGAAATGGATCGACGTGAAGATGTCGTTCCCAGCGAGCGGTCTGCCGTACACCGCTGCGGCAGCTTCCACACCTGGAAGACCCAGGACTCGGTCCTGCAGCGATTCGAAGAAGCGGACGGAACGATTCGGAGTGTCGTACGGATCGCTAGGGAGAACCAAGCGGAAGGTCAACACGTCGTTCTTCTCGAACCCGAGTTCGACTGCGCTCAGCCTAGAAAAACTGCGGAGCAGTAGGCCCGCGCTGAGTAGCAGCATCAAGGAGAGCGCAACTTCCGCGACCAGTAGCGCTGACCGCGACCGGCTTCGGGTCAATCCGTCGCTAGTCGTTCGACTCGCCTGGCTCAGTACTTCGGTGGCAGGGACCCGCGCCAGCCAGAGCGTGGGTGCGAGCCCAAACAAGACCGTGATCACGACAACTGACGCCAGCGTGTAGAGCACCACCGCGCCGTCTACCGTGACTTGATCCAACCGGGGGATCGTCGCCGGAGCCAAGCTCACCAGCAGGCTGACGGTCCACGAAGCCAGAAAGAGGCCGACCAGACCGGCGATCGTCGCCAGCATCAGAGATTCCAGCGCCAATTGCAGCGCGATCCGCCCCCGCGAAGCGCCCAGCGCTGCTCGCGTCGCCACCTCGTGGCTTCGCGATGACGCTCCGGCGAGCAACAGATTGGCGACGTTGACGCAGGCGATCAGCAATACGAGCCCCACAGCACCTAGCAGAACCAGCAGTGCCGTACGCACGTCGCCAACGACGTCCTCCTCGAGGCTGATCAGATTGAATCGCTTGCCGTAGTTCAGGATCGGATATTGCTCTTCGAGGCGGCGCGACAGGTCCACGATTTCGTCGCTGGCCGCATCTAGGCTCGCACCGTCGGCCAGTCGTCCGATCACCTGAAGAAAGTGACAGTCCCGTCGACAGTACTCGGGGTTGAGATAGCGCGGCACCCAGAGCTGCGCGCCCCGGGGGTAGTCGAAGCCCGGAGGCGCCACGCCCACGATCTCGTACGGCTCGCCGGAGATCTGCAGCGTTCTTCCCAGAACTTGGCGGTCTCCGCCCAGTCGCTCTTGCCAGAACGCGTGCCCGATCAGGACCACACGAGGTCCACCGGGGATGTTCTCCTCGCTGCGAATGTCCCGACCCAAAAACGGCGGTTCACGAAACACAGCCAGCAACCCGTCGGTGAGCTGCGCTCCCGGGACCGATTCCGCCGCTCCCAGTCCCGTTAACGTAAGGTCGGTAGCGACGTACCCTGCCGCGGCCTGGATCGACCGGGCTTCCGCTTGCACGCTCCGCAGGTCCGGTTGAGACATCGAGCCACGCGACCAACCACGGTCCGGTCGCGCTGCGTAGATCATCACCAGTTGATCGGGATCGTTGTACGGGAGAGGTCTGAGGATGATGCCATTGACGACGCTGAAGACTCCGCTATTGGCGCCAATGCCGAGAGCGAGTGTGGCGACTGCCGTGACTGTAAAGCCGAGGTTTCGACGCAGACTTCGAACTGCGAACCTGAGGTGATCCAAGCCGCACGGAAACTTATCCCAGACCGACGACGCAAACGCCTGGCGATTCCGATTATCCATCCCCGCTTCCTGTCTCTCTACATCCGGGCCTTGTGGGCAACTCCCATGCCAGTGTGAGTTGAGGAATCTCCACGGAAAACGCTCCCACCGCTCTGAGAGTTGAGCTTCGCATCGTCCGCTCGTGGGATCGATGTGTCCCGCTATCGGACGGGCGGTGGGTAGACAAGCTGCATCGGCGGCCGTCGGATCGCCCCTTAAGACTCAGCGCATCACCTGATCCAGACTATCGATCACCCAGATATCAGAGAGACTTTCGACGGCAATGACACCCGCGAAGCTCAAGTCCCGGGCGACTGCTATTCCTGGATCCGAGCGTTGTCTATGGTTCACTTTTAAGATGTAGCAAGATAAAGCGAAATGTCGTATTCACGCGGTTTTTCGGGCGTCCTCTCTTGTATCGAAATGATAGGAATGCAGCACGATGTAGCATGGTTTTACCCCACTTTTTCCCCGACTTCGACGACGGGCGCTTTGACTCCTATCTTCTCCCCTCGCCAGCGAGATAGGCACTAAGATCGTCAACCCATCCGCCGAGCGCGTGTCCGCGCAGCTTGTTATCTCCGGCTGCCCACTCCATCTTTCCGGGTCCTCGCGTTGCGGTCGTTAGAAGGAGGAGCCCATGACCGGCTCCCAGCTCTCAACCTGGTGGGATACCATCCGGCAGGCCCGTCTTTTCCGGGTGCTCGCCGTCTACGTCGGCGCGTCGTTCGCCGTCATCCAGTTGGTCGATATACTCACCAATCAGCTGGGCCTACCCGACTGGTTCTTCCCGGGTGCACTGGCACTTCTGCTCATCGGGTTGCCGATCGTCGTGACCACCGCGCTCGTGCAGAGCAGCCCGCGCTCGAGGCAAGCAGCGCCCGGCGCCGAGGCGGCGGCGACCGACTCCCCCGCTGCAACGACTGCCGCCGACGCCGGAGGGGTCGCGAAACCGTGGCTGACTTGGAGGCGAGCGATCGTCGGAGGAGCGCTGGCTTTCGTACTGCTCGGCGTGGCGGTCGCGGGCTACATGGCGATGAGGGCGCTAGGGATCGGTCCGATCGGCTCGCTGGTCGCCGCCGGCGTGCTCGATGAACGCGACCGCATCATCCTGGCCGACTTCCAGGGCGACGAAGGGGACGCCCAGCTCGCCGCCACCGCCACCGAGGCGTTCCGCATCGACCTGGCCCAGTCGCCGCTGGTGAGGCTGGTCGACCCGACCTATCTGGGCCACGTCCTCGCGCGGATGGAGCGGGAGCCGACGACGAGCCTCGACCCGGCGCTGGCCCGCGAGGTGGCGATCCGCGACGGGGTGAAGGCGATCATCGCCGGCGCGATCAATGCGGCCGGCACGGGATTCGTGCTGTCGGCGGAGCTCGTCTCGGCGGAATCCGGCGAGGTGCTCGCCGCCTACCGCGAGACGGCGCGCGACTCGACCGCCGTCATCGACGCCATCGACCGGCTGTCACGCAGCTTGCGCGAGCGGATCGGCGAGTCGCTGGTCTCGATCCGGGGCAACGAGCCGCTGCAGGCGGTCACGACGTCGTCATTGGAGGCGCTGCGCAAGTACTCGCAGGCGGTGCGCGCCGCCCACATCGAGGGCGATTTTGACAGAGGCATCGCCCTGTACGAGGAAGCTGTGGCCATCGACTCGACCTTCGCCATGGCTTGGCGGCAACTGGGAGTCGACCTTGGCATTCGCGGAGAGACGGAGCGCTCACGCCAGGCGGTGAGGCGGGCGTACGAGTACAGAGACCGGCTGACCGACCGGGAGCGCTACCTGACGATCGGCACGTACCACTACGTCGTGACGGAGGACCTCGAGGAAGGGATCAGCGCGTACCGCACTTTGCTCGACACCTACCCGGACGATCACACGGCTCTGAACAACCTGGGTTACGACTACCTGGCCTTGCGCGACTACGCACAGGCCGAGGAGATGCTGCTGCGCGCGATCGAGGCCGATCCGTACTCGTCAGACTCCCACTGGGGCGCTATCGGAGCGGCGGTCGCCCAGGGGGAGTTCGCCGCGGCCGAGTCGACGCTGGTGCGCTTCGCCGAGCACCTGCCCGATAATCCGGCGACCGTCTTCGCCGGTAACTTTCTGGCGAGCGCCCGCGGCGACTACGAGATAGCGGAGGCGCAGGTGCAGGCGCTCCGCGAGCAACAGCGGGCCAGCCCCACCTGGCAGGCGTGGACGAGCGGAACGCTCTCCGCTCTGGCGACGGTCCGGGGCCGGCTGGCCGAAGCGGAAGGCTACCAGCGCGATGCCCTGGCGACGAACGAATCGCGGGGCCTGCTCGGCCTTTGCGTGAGCGACGCCATCGGGCTCGCCTACCTGGATCTCTGGTTCAGGGGTCGCGTCGAGCCGGCCGTGGACCGCGCGGAGGCGGCGCTCAGCCGCTGCCCGCTCGATTCCATCCCGCCCGCAGAGCGACCGTACGGAGCTCTGGTAAGCTTCTACGCCAACGCTCAACGACCCGAGCGAGCGGCAACATATCTCGCGGACTACGAAGAATCGGTCGACGCCGAGTTGCGGCGTACTCGGTCTGAACAATCCGAATCCCATACGATGCGCGGCAACGTCGCCATGGCGGAGGGTCGAATCGATGATGCGATCGCCGAGTACCGGCTGGCCGATCGGGGCATCTGCCAGGAGTGTGCGCTTTACGAGTTGGCAGCGGCCTACGACCTGGCCGGCGAGCCCGACTCGGCGATCGCCGCCTACGAACGCCGGCTCGAAAAGTTTTGGCTGCTCCGAGTCTACTATGACTCGTTCCAGCTGGCGCCGACCTACGAGCGGCTGGCCTCGCTGTACGAGGCGCGCGGCGATACCCAGAAAGCGATTCATTATTACGGCAAGCTGATCGAGCTGTGGGAGAACGCCGATCCCGACTTGCAACCGCGAGTCGAGTCTGCACGTCGCGCGATCGAGGCTCTCGCGTCTGAGAGGTGACCCCCTCACACATCTTCGCGTAATTCGTCTCCGACCTCAAGCGTTAACGCGAGCCACCGAAGGCAGATGATACCGCTACTAACAGCTATGGCGCTTTGGGCCGCCTCGCAGCAGGCCCCGGTCACGTACGAGATCTCGTTTCCCAACGCGGTCCACCACGAGGCCCAAGTCCAGGTCACCTTTCCAGCTCTGCCGCCGGAGCCCCTT
>JASFLD010000359.1:0-4924 GCA_050118275.1 Gemmatimonadales bacterium | reverse complement strand
GCAAATCCCTTTGAAGTGTTGCTTGACACGTTCGCACGTAACTTCTTTTACTAATATGGGATAGAACTCTCGCTTCAAGGCGATTAGGCCGATGTTGGCGGTGTCGCCCTTGTCGCCTGAACGAGCGTGCGCGACCTGCAAGAGCTTGACCCGCATGTTCAGGCCACTCCAACGGCCGCCGTGGTGAGGCTTTTCATGCCGCCTCCACCTGGACTGCAGGCCGGACGTGCACCTTCGGGATGAGCGCCGGCCAGTATGCGACCATCTCTTGGACCCGCGGCCGACCGCCTCCGAATCCTGTCGCCGTTGGGGGTCCGGCGAGTATCAGCGAAGCGATCTCGCGGGTGAACCGTTCGACAGCGTGACGGTTTCGCGAATGCTTGACCCCTATCCGGAGCTCGACTTCCGGCAGATCGCTCGGGATCGGGGCAGCCAGGGGCCCGTGACAGGCGCCGGCGCCGAGAAACTCGCTGTAGGTCTCATCGAAGCGGAGGCCGAGCCGATCGAGCCGGCGGCGAATCGTGCGGTCTGCCGCGCGCGCCTTCTCCAGGGCGTCGGGCCACGAGTATACCATCCGGCCGGTGGCCTTGTAGCCGGCATGGTACGAGATCGAGACTTTGAGCATGTCTGTACAGGGGCTGCCTTTGACACCGAATACACGAACGCGATCCTCGCCGACCTGCTCTAGCTGAATGGTGCGAAAGTCGGCGACGCAGTCGGGCGTGATGTATTCGGCTGGGTCGCCCATCTCGTAGAGCAGCTGCTCGGTCACCGTCGGCACCGAAACGCGTCCGGCGAGCGCCTGATGTTTCGTTACTATGAAGCTGCCGTCGGCTGCGGATTCGATGATCGGGTAGCCGATATCCGCGTAGTCGATGCTCTGCCAGTCGACGCCCGTATTGCCGCCGGTTGCCTGGGCACCGCACTCGTTGATGTGACCGGCAACGACGCCGGCGGCCAGCCGGTCCCAATTGTCCGCCGCCCAGCTGTGTTCGAACATCATCGGCGCGTAGGTCAATGCCGTGTCAGTCGTGCGCCCGGCCAGGACCACGTCGGCGCCTTGCCGCAATGCCTCGATCATCGGCTCGGCTCCGATGTAGGCGTTCGCGGATTGGATCTGTTCACGGACCGACTCCAGCGGCTCGCCGTTCTCCATGTTGCGCAGCTCGATGCCCTGCTCCAGGAGATCGTCGAGGCGGTCCATCAGATCATCCCCGGTGATGACCCCGATGCGCGCCCGTCCCTCGAGGCCGACCCGGCGTGCCAGTTGGCGGACCGACTCGGCGCAGGCCAGCGGGTTCACGCCGCCGGCGTTGGCGATGACTTTGATGCCTCGCTCTATACAGAGCGGGAGGATTCGACCCATCAACGGCACGAAGTCGCGCGCGTAGCCCCGTGATGGATCTCGGTTCCGCTGCTTTTGGAGGATGGACATGGTGACTTCGGCGAGATAGTCCATCACCAGGTAGTCGATGGGACCGGCCTCGACTTGACGTACGGGAGCTTCCAGCCAGTCTCCCCAGAAGCCCTGTCCGGAGGCGATCCGCACGACCTTCTGACTCACTTTAGGAACGATTCCAACGATCCAGGGAGCGCGAACGGGCCGATATGGGGTCCCGCATTCTGGATCGCGGCGCCGAGCGCCAGCGTCAAGGCGTCGCGGGTCTGCTCGGGTATGATCACGGCGTCGACGTAGCCGCGGGCGGCGGCGAACCGGGCATCGAGTTGGTGCTCGTAGGTATCCAGAGTCTTTTGCACCGCGTGCTTCGTCTCGTCGTCCAGCTCGCGGCCCTCCTCTTTGGCCCTGTCGATGGCCGGGCCGTGTACCGCGCGGGCTGCCGACTCGCCTTCCATCACCCCCATGCGGCCGGTGGGCCACGAGAAGATGAAATCGGGGTCGAAGCCCTGCCCCGCCATGGCATAGTAGCCGGCTCCGCTCGCGTGGTTGATCGTGAGGACGATCTTGGGGGCCGTGGCGGCTGCCATCGCCTCGACCATCCGAGCTCCCGCGCGGATGATCCCCGAGTGCTCGGCCTCGGTGCCGACCATGAACCCGGAGACGTCTTGAACGTAGAGCAACGGCCGGCGGTGCCGGTCGCAGGTCTCGATGTAGTAGGCGTTCTTCTCGGCGCTCTCGGTGTAGATGATGCCGCCAAAGCGGGGCGCACCGCCTTTCTTTTCCTGGAATATGCCGCGGTCATTGGCCAGGATGCCCACAGGGATCCCATTGATCCGCGCGTCCACGCAGATCACCTCCCGTGCACGCTCGGGTTGGAACTCGTTCCACTCGCCGTCGTCGACGATCGTCTCCAGCACCGCCCGCATATCATAGCCGCCACGGTGGTCCTCGGGGATCAATTCGTAGGCTTTCTCGGGCGCTCGTTTCGGCGCTCGCGGCTCGGAGATGGTGATGCGTAGTCCGTTGGTGGGAGGCAGGTCCGCGACGTAGTCGCGGATCATCTCGACGCACTCCTCATCGTTCTCCGGCTCGTAGTGTGCCACACCCGAGATCTTGGTATGCGTGTCCGCGCCGCCGAGCGTTTCCGCGTCGACCGTCTGACCCGTCGCACCCTTGACGAGGTTCGGGCCGCCCAGCCCCATGAAGCTGGTGCCCTTCACCATGAAGATCACATCGGAAAGCGCCGGCAGGTACGCGCCACCGGCGATGCAATTCCCCATGACCGCTGAGACCTGCGGAACTCTCAGGTAGCGCCGCATCAGCGAGTTGTAATAGAAGAGCCGGGACGCACCGTACTGGCCGGGAAACACGCCACCCTGGTAAGGCAGGTTGATCCCCGAGGAGTCGACCAGGTAGATGATCGGGATGCGGCAACGCATGGCGATTTCCTGCGCTCGGAGCATCTTGGGGATCGTCTCGGGCCACCAGGAGCCGGCCTTCACCGTCGCGTCGTTGGCGACTACGACGACCTCGCGGCCGCGGACGCGACCGTATCCGGTGATCACACCGGCGGCCGGCGCTTTACCCTCGTACTGGTCGTAGGCGACGAGGAGGCCGACTTCCTGGAAATAGGAGCCCTCGTCAAACAGCAGTTCCAGCCGCTCGCGCGCCGTCAGCTTCCCGTCGGCGTGCTGCTTATCGATCTTCTTGTGACCACCCCCCATCCGCAGCTCGGCCTCCAACAGCTTGAGCTCCTGAGCCAGCCGCTGCATGCGGGGTTTCTCTTTCGCCTTCAACACAGTCCGCCCGATCTCTCTTATACGACTCTGCTCGTTCCCACTCCCGATCCTGATCGTACTCGCACTCGTGATCCGCATCGCGCACGACCGCGATGACGATCACGAGCGGTGGCAGGAGTGAGAGGAAGACAGGAGGTCATTCGTTGTCAGAGCGATGCGTCTCGAACCAATCACGGATATACTGCACAGCCTCCGTCGTGGGAGTCCCCGGCCCGAACAGTTTGCCGACCCCCATCTCGAGAAGCTTCTCCATGTCCTCGCTGGGAATGATGCCCCCGCCCGTCACCAGCACATGCCCCATCCCTTCCTGCTTGAGAAGATTGAGAACCCGTGGGAATAGCGTCATGTGTGCGCCAGAAAGGATGGACAGGGCGACAACATCGACGTCCTCTTGGATCGCCGCCTGAACGACCTGTTCCGGCGTCTGGTGCAGCCCGGTGTAGATGACCTCCATACCGGCATCACGGAGCGCCGCAGCAACGACCTTCGCACCGCGATCATGACCATCGAGTCCCGGCTTACCCACCAGTACGCGTATCTTGCGTTCCGCCATAGCCTTCCGAGTCGTGTTGAGTTGGGGCTCGCGCCGGATTATACCTGAGCGCTTCGACCTCGGCAACCTAGGACAGCCCGTCCCTCAGTCGTGCCGCGGCTCGCTCCGGCAATGTTACCACGATCTGGACACCAACGCCCAGCTCGAAACCGGCCGCCAGTGTCCGGCGCGGGATGATCTGAACGTACCACGGCAACGCGCTCTCGGTGCCGAGCAGAGGCGGTGTATGAAGCACGTAGTTGTAGTCGGGCCCGGCCAAAGCGGAGTGCAGCGCCCCGAGCGCGCCGCGCAGCGCCTGGCCAAACTCCAGCAGCGTGCCGTCGTCCAACGAGTCGAAGCGAGGTGGCACGAAGCGCGGCGCCACCCAGATCTCGTAATCGTGGGCAGGCGCGTAAGGGACGAAGGCCGCAAAGCGCCGGGTAGCCAGGATCAGTCGATCGCCGTGTTCCACCTCTTCCTGAACGATATCGAAGAGGAGCGCATGACCGCCAGCACCGCGGTGTTCGAGCGAGCGCTCCAGTACGCGTTTGACGTGCGACGGCACAAAGCACATTGCGGCGAGCTGCGCATGCGGGTGGAGTATCGTCGCGTTGGCCAGCCTGCCTTGATTCCGGAAGATGACGACGTGGCGGATCCGTGGATCTGCCGCCGCCGACGCGAATCGATCCCGATAGGCTTGCATCACCCGCAGCAGCTCATCGTCGTCCAGGTCGGTGAACGCCTTATCGTGCAGGGGATGTTCAATGATCACCTCGTGCTTGCCCAGCGCCGGCTCCGAGTACCTGTAGCGCCCAGCCGCCTCGGCGGCCTGGCCGCCCACGGCGACCAAGGCCGGATACTTGTTCTGGACCGCACGGACCACCCAACCGGGGCTCAGCGGGTCTCCGCTCGCGGGACTGCGGTACACCTCGCTGGCCGCCTGCTTCTCATTGCCAGGGCAGAATGGGCAGGAGGAGTCGTAACGAGGCAACTCCTCTTTCTCACCGTAATATTCCGGCAGATTCGGGCGCACAGCGCGGTTGCTCGCGATGATCACGCGGTCGCCGTTCAGAGCGTTGAACCGGATCTCGGGATATGAGGCGTCAGTAGAGATGGAAAGCCTCCTGATCTCTAGAAGAATACCGGTTCGCGGAATCGGCCGTAGACTTTCTCGATCGCATACCTGATCTCGCC
>JASFLD010000358.1:0-4943 GCA_050118275.1 Gemmatimonadales bacterium | reverse complement strand
CATGCTGCCTGCCAGGCCCGGCAAGCACTCATTGGGAGCGTGGCCGGGGACATCCGGGTAGACCGCACAGATCGTGACACCTTCGGCGTGTCGGACCACCGCGATGGTCACAGAGGCTGGGTCGCTATCCTTGCCGGTCTTGGTCGCGTGGACCAGGACTTCGTTTCCGGAAGCGAGCGAAGCCCGCGTAGTCCCGCTGATGTTCTTGATCTCGATCCTGTCACCCCGCGCTATGACGCCGCTCCAGTCGAACTCCTCCGCCCCGGGCTCTGTGCCGGTTGGTCCGCTGTCGTCGCAACCGAGCGCGAGAGCGGCAGCGACGGCGATCGCTGCGAGAGCTCGTGCATATCTCATGATCGTTCCTCCTTCGCTGGTCCAGTCCACCGGTACGTCCGGTGGCTCGCCTGCAGCATGAAGGAACCTGCGTATTCCGGTCGTCACACAGCTGTCACATGGCCCGAGACGGCCACGTCTGCGTTGGTGAATCATGACAGGTGACCTTTGTCCGAGCGCGGCGGACGGGTTGGCGCGCGCAGCTTCCGAGGGGGGAGTCGCGCGAGCGATGGACGTGATTGTACGCGCTGTGTCTACGGAGCCCGGGTCACGCGACTGGCCTCTGACCGGTCGCGATCAGCCACCAGACAAGTTGCCGGTCCCCTGCCGGGGTCCATCTCACCGTCCAACCACCTACTTCTTTTCGCTTCCGTCCAACAAGGTCGAGCTCTGGGCGTACCTCGAATCGGAGCGTTACTTCCACGGCGTCTTGCGTGAGTTCTATCGCGAACGGAACGTCGTGATGGAAGAACGCCGGCGCGGCGCCGAGAGCCAGCCGATCGGCCGCCCTGATCGAACAATTCATCGCCACGTCCTATACGGCGCATCCGTACGGACAGCCGGTGGTCGGCTATATGTCGGACCTCCAGTGACTCACCCGGGAGGATGCCAGGGCTTCTTCAAGAAGAACTATATTCCACAGAACATGGTGATCGCCATCGTGGGCGATATCGAGCCGCAGCGGACGCTCCAGACTCTCGAGACGTATTTTGGACGACTCGAGCCGGGGGAGCCGGAGCCGATTCGCACGGTCGAGCCTAAGGTGCCTGCGCCGAAGACCGTCACGCTCTACGATCCGGGCCAACCGTGGTACCTGGCCGGTATTCGATCCCATCGATCCGCGACGGACTATCCGGCACTCATGGCGCTCTCCGAGGTCATGTCCAGCGGTCGCACTTCCCGACTCTACAATCGGCTGGTTACTGAGGAGAAGATCGCCTTCTTCGTAGGCGCGTTCCCGGGCTTCCCGGGTTCGAAGTATCCCGGCCAGATGATCTTCTACGCGACGACTGCCGCGGGGCATACGAATCAGTCGCCAGCCGGGTAAACGCCCGCGCTTGTCGAGCTCGAGTAAGCGTGGTGCGGTATGCGAAAATCACGTAGCTGCAAGCTATCCGCATCGCCAAGCGCGCCTTCGATACAGACGACGAACTCGCTCTCGCCGAATTTATCGAACAGGAGCGCCAGGTTGTCAGCGAGTTGCGGCACCATGGTGACGTGCATCATGGGTGTGGCCGCATCCATTCGCTCTCGGGCGGCGCTCAGCGGCAGGCTGTCCGCGTGTCCGCGGCCAACGATTGCGGAGATCAACTCGACTCGGCTCTCAGATTGAACCGCATGCGCCGGGCTGGGAGGTATTGTCATCCAGGCGAACGCCAGAATTGGGAGGCAGCACAGTCCGCGGCGGCCCGGCGCGGGAAGCGATACATGCCACAGCGGGGGGCTTCGCCTCCCCTGGATCGCTAATCTCGTTGTCGAGTCTCTCTCGCCCCTCATAGCAGTCGCCAACCTCGGGCTCGACCTCAACGCAGGCCCCTTGCCGAGCACATCGGTTAGGTGAAGGACAGTTCTGGCAGGACGGGCGCGGTGGGCCCGAGGGGCTGTTGCCTCGACGCAGCACAGCGCGTGCCATGCCGTCTCGAGGTGGCGACCGTCTAGGCCCAGCGGCCTTATCTCTTTGTAGAGTAGAGGATTGGTGGGTGTGAGACCATTAGCTTCCGGCATGCGCTCGCCGTCGCGCCCGGCCCGACGCCGGGTTCCGTGCAGCGCGAGTTGCGACAACATGTCCGAATCTCAGATGCCATCCGCCACTCGCACCCTTCTCGAAAG
This sequence comes from Gemmatimonadales bacterium, assembly GCA_050118275.1. GTDB lineage: Bacteria > Gemmatimonadota > Gemmatimonadetes > Palauibacterales > KS3-K002 > JASFMO01. Next base: position 2,780 of record JASFLD010000358.1, on the reverse strand, counting down.
GAGCAGGGGCGGGGGGGTGCAGCAGGCGAGTGCGGGAATACGATTACTGCGTCGAGATGCCTGATCCGATCGGCGGTGAGCCTGTTCTCCTTCTCGAGAACGACCAACCCCATTTGCACGGTAGCTCGCCCAAGGCCCCAGTACTATCTTCCTCGCGCCGGGAACGGAATTCCAATCCACAAGGTGCAGATTGCCGCAGCCGAACGTCGAGGTCGAACAGCCCCGCAATCTCGCTTGACCCCGGCTTGAGCGCTTCGTGTTAGTCGAGGATGTAGCTTATTCGTAGATGTGGCCTCGAACTTCCTCACGTTCGGCTGGGACGACTGATGTTCGTTCTCTCGAAGTGGTATTGCGACTGCGTGAGCGATGAGGGCGTCGCTTTCATCGGGTATTGGGCTCGCATGCAATGGGGGCCGCTGGCCGTCCCCTACGCCGCCACACTCTACAAGTCGGTGGACGAGTGTCCACGCGAACGGTCAAGTCTGCGGGGTTGCGCCGCGCCGAGCGTTCAGGGCGCTGAGCTCCGCTGGAACTGCGCGCGCCTCGGGATCCGGGCGACTTGGACGGCGGGGGCTCGAGCCGTCCGGCGAACATTGTTCGAGACGGCCGACGGCTTGGTCGCATGGTACTGCCTCTTCCCGAGCGCGCGTGCTCGGGTCGATCTCGCGGGCACGGGGCGGATCGCGGGGCTGGGCTACGCCGAGCAGATCGAACTGTCGATCAAGCCGTGGCAGCTTCCGTTCGAGCAGCTGCGTTGGGGGCGCTTCCTGTCCGCGGAGGACGCCGTGACGTGGATCGAGTGGCGTGGTCGAGAGCCGCGTCAGTGGGTGTTCCACAACGGTGCCGAGCTGCGGGGCGTGACCATTGGCAGCAACGTCGTCGAATTGCCCGGCGATCACGGTGTGATCGAGTTGGCGGACGCCGTTGTGCTCCGGGAGGGGCAATTGGCCGCTACAGCGCTTCGTGCGATTCCGGGCGCGCGGTTCTGGTTGCCATCCGGGATCAAGAACGCCTACGAGAGTAAGTATCTGGCTTACGGGACTTTGAAGACGCGCACACGCACTAGCTCGGGCTGGGCGGTGCATGAGGTCGTACGTTTGAGATGAAGCAAACGTTTGGGAAGGTTCTGTACGCGCTTCTTTTCGTGCTGGTGGCGCCGGCCGTGTTGGTCGGGTGGGCTCTCGCCACGGACTCGATCGTGCCGCTCCCCTCGATTCCTTACGGCTGGTCCGCGTTGATTCCGGTCGTCGTCGGTCTGGCCCTGCTGGTGGCCGGAATCGCGGCACTCGTCACCTACGGGCAGGGCTTGCCGATGAATCCGTACCCGCCGCCGCGCTACGTGACCCGCGGGATCTACAGGTTCACCCCACACCCGATCTACCTGGGCTTTGTCATGGCGTGCTTCGGCGCGGCCATCTACCTGCAGTCGCCCGCGGGGATCTGGTTGGTGTCGCCGATGGTAGCGTTGGCACTGACGGCCCTGGTGCTTGGTTACGAGCGTCACGACCTGCGCCGACGCTTCGCTGTCGAGACGATCCAGAAGCCGCTCGTCTCGCTGCCACCCGACAGCCCGGACCCGCCCACGCGTTGGGATCGGGCGTCGTTCTACTTGCTCGTCTTGATTCCGTGGTCTGCTGCGTTCGAGGCCGTGTATCGGCTGGGTATACCCGTCGATGCCGTCGTCACGCACCTCCCCATCGAGAACGACTGGCCAGTGCTCGAGTGGACGGAAGCGATATACGGAAGCATATACATCTTCGTCCTGGCGACACCGCTCATCCTGCGCAGGCGCCGCGACTTGCGCCGCTTGGCCGAGATGGGGTTGATATCAACGGCGTTGGTGACGCTCATCTACTTGACGGTTCCGCTGGTCGCGCCGCCGCGGCCCTTCGAGCCGCGGACGTTCCTCGGTCACGCTCTGATGTTCGAGCGATCGATGTCGCACACGGTCGCTGCCTTTCCCGCCTTTCACGTCATCTGGAGCTTCATTGCCGCCGATGCGTGGGCGACGCGATCGCGGGGGTGGGGGATTGCCGGTTGGGTCTGGGCGGTCCTCATCACCATCAGTTGCATCACGACGGGGATGCACTCGCTAGCCGATGTCTTAGCCGCTACGGTCGTCTTCATTCTACTGCTGCAGCGCCGTCGTATCTGGCATCTCATGAGACGGGCTGCCGAGATCATCGCCAACTCGTGGCACGAGTGGCGCTGGCGAGGTATACGCGTCATCAACCACGGTCTGTACGCCGCCTTGGCCGGAGCCGTCGGCCTTTGGATATCGGCTTCGCTGGGTGGCCCACAGGTCTTCTGGCAGCTCGTCTTCGTGCACCTGTGCGGCCTTGCCGGTGCGGGACTCTGGGCGCAACAGCTCGAGGGTTCCCCGAAGCTCTCACGCCCGTTTGGCTACTACGGCGGCGTGATCGGTGCGCTGGGCGGGGCGATCGTCGCCGGCAGCGTTGGCGGAAACCTGATCTTGCTGCTCGCCCTCGTTGCAATGGAGGCGCCGTGGCTACAGGCGCTCGGCCGCCTGCGCTGCCTGGTCCAGGGATGTTGCCACGGGTTCGAGGCGCCGGAGGGCATAGGCATCCGTTACTGGATGCCGCGTTCTCGGGTCTGCACCCTCGCCGGCTTACGAGGCGTGCCGCTCCATCCGACGCCGCTCTACTCCATCTTGGCGAACTTTGTCATCGGTGTCCTTCTCTTGCGTCTCTGGTCGCTGGGCGCGGCGTTGGGTCTCATAGCCGGCGCGTATCTCATGCTCGCCGGAGTCGCTCGTTTCG
>JASFLD010000357.1:0-4961 GCA_050118275.1 Gemmatimonadales bacterium | reverse complement strand
GCGTGCCGTCGGCGGAAGTCGTCGTCTTGGGCGGCGGCGTGGTCGGGACGCACGCCGCGAAGATGGCCGCGGGACTGGGCGCCCGTGTCGCGATCCTCGACCTGGATCTCCAGCGTCTGCGTTATCTGGAAGACGTGATGCCGGCGAACGTCGATCTGGTCTACTCGAATCGTACGAATATCCTCGAAGCGATCGAGCGGGCTGACTTGCTCGTCGGCGCCGTGCTGTTGCCGGGCGCGAAGGCGCCGTACCTGGTCCTGAAAGGTGATCTGAAACGGATGAAGGACGGTGCGGTGATCGTCGATGTGGCGGTAGACCAGGGTGGCTGCATCGAGACGACGAAGCCGACGACGCACGAGAATCCAACCTACGTCGTCGACGGCGTCACCCACTACTGCGTCGCCAACATGCCGGGTGGTGTGCCGCGGACATCGACGTTGGCGCTCACGAATGCGACGTTCGCATACGCTCAGAGGCTGGCGGATTACGGTTGGGAAGCGGCCTGTCAACAGGATCCGGCGCTCGCGCTGGGCGTCAACATGGTCGACCAAAAAATCACCTGTAAAGGCGTGGCCGACGCGTTCGACCTTGACTACACGCCGATCGACGACCTCCTTGGTTGAGGGCCGCGACCGATCCCGCGGTGTAGATCGGAATCCGGACGGGCGGGATGGATTGCGCTGTCCCGCCCGTTCTATCTAGTTTTACCAGTCTGGGTGCTCCTGTCCGCCCGATTCAGCCAGGGTGACCTGGAGGGTGGCATCCCCCCGCAGGCGTTTCAAGGAGAGCAATCGGTTCAACATGAGCTTCAACTGGCTCGTATCCGGTAGACTGCTTCCGGTAAACGATATCGCAGTCGATTTGGGCACTGCGAATACGCTGGTATACGTCAAGGGCGAGGGTATCGTCCTCAACGAGCCGTCGGTCGTGGCTGTGGACAAGGCCAATGGTAAGCTGGTCGGCGTCGGGCTGGAGGCCAAGGGCATGCTTGGCCGCACACCGGGCGGTATCGAGGCAGTGCGACCGTTGAAGGACGGCGTGATCGCCGACGTGGACATAAGTGAGCTGATGCTGCGGCATTTCCTGAAGACCGTCACGGCGAAGCGCGTCTTCCGTCTCAAACCGCGTGTGGTCATAGGCGTGCCGTCCGGGATCACCGAGCTCGAGCGTCGCGCGGTGCGTGCCGGAGCCCAAGCCGCCGGCGCCAAGGAAGTCTATATGGTAGCCGAGCCGATGGCGGCGGCGATCGGGGTCGGGCTCCCGGTCGAGACGCCTACCGGGAACATGATCATCGATATCGGTGGAGGCACGACGGAGATCGCGGTCATCGCTCTGGGTGGGATCGTCTCCGATACGTCGATCCGGGTCGGTGGTGACGAGATCGACGTGGCGATCGTGTCGTTCCTTCGCAAGAACTACAATCTGTTGATCGGAGAACCGACCGCCGAGGCGATCAAGATCCAGATCGGATCGGCGAGCCCGGTGGGCGATGAACGAGAGATGGACGTGAAGGGCCGCGACCTGGTGTCCGGCATCCCGAAGACTGTCCGGATTCACTCCGAGGAGGTGCGGGAGCACATCCAGGAGCCGATACAGCAGATCGTAGAGGCCGTTCGGCGTGCTCTCGAAATCACGCCGCCCGAGTTGGCGAGCGACATCGTCGATCGTGGAATCGTAATGACCGGCGGTGGCTCGCTGATCCGGGGATTGGATCGTCTGCTGCAGGAGGAAACCAACCTGCCCATTCACGTGGATGAGGAACCGCTGACGTGTGTGGTGCGTGGTGCCGGACGGATCCTCGATGATCTTCCCAGGTACCGAGGGGTGCTGTCGACCTGAGTCGATTGACCGGAAAGCTGGAGTCTACCAGAGACAAGCCGCCACGCCGTAGCCTGTCGGCCCTGCTGGGCTGGCTGCTGGCTGCGGTCGTAATAATCTCGCTGCCGCACCAGCATCAGCTGGCTTTGGCCACGGCCATCCAGTCGACAGTGCTGGCGCCGCCGCTGTCGCTGCAAACGGTCTTCAGAGATGCGCGGAGGATGCAGAACCAGGCAGGGGCGTTGCGCGTTGAACGCGATTCGCTCGCCGCGCAGCTGTTGGAGCGGCAGAACGTGGCCGAGGAGAATATCCGGTTGCGCGCGATGCTCGGCCTGGCCGAGCGAGGTCGTGGACGGCTGTTGCCGGCGAATCTGTATCCGGCAGGACGATCGGGCGAGCAGGTGGAGCGGTCGTTCGTCATCGACGTGGGCAGCGACTGGGGCGTGCGCTCGGGCGCACCGGTCGTCGCGCCCGCGGGGTTGGTCGGTGTCGTCCGTGTCGCCTCTCCGAGTCGGGCCATCGGCGACTACTGGACGCATCGAGACTTCCGGGCAAGCGCGATGACCGCGGACGGTGACGCGTTCGGGATCATCCGCTCTCCCGGTGAACGGCCGCTTCTGATGAGGCTGGACGGCATCCCGTTTCAAGCAGAACTGGCGCCGGGCACAGAGATCGTGACGTCGGGGATGGGCGGTATCTTCCCGAGGGGAATTCCCATTGGCGAGGTCGTGCAACTCACGGAAACCGAGGCAGGGTGGGCGAGGAGCTACCTGGTCAAACCGCGGGTCTACCCCGATGCCGTGCGCGAAGTGATGGTTTTGGTTGGACATGAGACGGATACCGACGTATTCGATCTCTGGCCGGGAACCAACCCCGATAGCATACCGTGAGTGTCGTCGATCGGCCGCCGAGCCGCGCTGGGCTTGTCCTGACGGTAGCAGTCCTCGCGTTCTTCCACTTCACGCTGCGGCCCGTCTTCGATTCTTGGTACTTCAGTCCGAACCTGCTCGTCTGCGCGGCGCTCATCGCAGCCCGCGGACTGAAGCCGGCAACGGCCGTGGCGGTCGGATTCGCGCTGGGACTCCTGGAGGATTCCATCGCCGTCAGTTATTTCGGGCTCGCCACCCTCCTGCTGGTGCTACTAACATACTTGGGCGCGCGTACGAGAGACCTGTTTCTGGGCGAGGAGCGGCTGTTCATCGGGACCTATCTACTTGTCGGAACATGGCTGTATGAGGCTGCGAGCTATGTACTCATGGGAGGCGGGGGCAACGCCTTTTCCTATCTGCTCCTGCGCGCACCGCTCGATGGCCTGGCGACGGGTGTGCTCGGGTATATGACCATTCCCCTGGCGAAGATCCGATGAGCCCGGTCAGCCGAGAGCAACAGCTTCAGTGGCGGGCGCGCGGCCGCTTCGCCCGCTGGCTGCTGGCGTTCGTGCTCATCGGGTTGACGACCCAGTTTTTCCGCATCCAGGTCCTGAAATACACGACGTACGTACTGCGGTCCGACGAGAATCGCATTCGGGCACTGCCAATACCCGCCGCACGCGGCACGATATACGATCGCGACGGCAGGGTCGTTGCCGAGAACGTGCCCGGTTACTCCATCGCGGTCCTGCCCGAGTCGCCCGACTCGCTGCGCGTGATTCTGGCTGAGCTGAGGAGGATACTCGGGCATTCGGACGAGAAGATGGAGGGGCTGGTCGATTCTTATCGGCAGCACCCGAACCAGCCGGTAATCGTCGAGAGCGACGCCAGCTTCGCCGAAGTCTCGGCGATCGAAGAGCGCCGCGCCTATCTACCGGGCGGCATCGTCATCGAGGCGGCTCCCAAGCGCTACTACTCGACCGGCAGCCTGCTGGCCCACGTGCTGGGCTACGTGGGCGAGATCAGCGACTCGTGGTTGAGGTTGCCGGAGTTCGAGGACTACGAACCCGGTCAGATCGTCGGCAAGACCGGTATCGAGCGAGTGTACGAGCGAACCTTGGCGGGGACTCCAGGAGTTCGGTACGTCGAGGTCAACGCGCTGGGTCGTATCGTGGGTGACTTTCGCGGACGTGACCCACTACCAGCGGTCCCGGGACGGGACCTGGTCCTGAACATCGACCTCGATCTGCAACAGCGCGCCGCCGAGTTGTTCCCGGATACGATGGCGGGCGCCGTTGTCGCGCTCGAACCGAGGACCGGCGCGGTTCTGGCCATGTACAGTGCGCCCAGCTACGACCCCAACGTCTTCGTCGGCAGATTCGAGCCCGCCGAATGGCGGAGCCTGAATACCGATCCCGGCCGACCGCTATTCAACCGTGCGATCTCTGCCGCGTACGCCCCCGGCTCGACTTTCAAGCTGGTGATGGCTGGCGTGGCGCTGGAAGAGGGCGACGCCACGATCGAGACTCACATGCCGATTCCTTGCCGTGGCGCGCTGATGTACTACGGCCGCGTTTTCCACGATTGGACACCTGCCGGGCATGGATCGCTGAATCTGCGGAACGCGATCAAGCAGAGTTGCGATGTCTACTTCTATCAGCTCGGTCTGAAGATCGGTCTGGACCGATTGTTGGCCCACGTACCGGAGTTCGGATTCGGGCGTCCCACTGGCATCGATCTGCCGTCCGAGATCACTGGGATTTTCCCTCCCGACACGGCCTGGTATACCAGACGCTACGGTCGCAGGGGGTGGACGAATTCCGTCGTGCTGAATCTGGCCATCGGACAGGGCGAGGACGCGCAGAGCCCGTTGAAGATGGCTCAGTTCTTTGCGGCGCTGGCGGCCGATGGCGTAATACCGACGCCGAGGATCGCCAGAGACGGCCCGCTGAGCGAGCCGGCGGGAACGCTACCACTGGACCACGACGCGCTCGCCAATCTGCGTGAGGCGCTCGTCGCTGTGGTAAATGAGGCCGGAGGCACGGCACGCGGGTCGCGCCTGAGGAACTGGACACTGGCCGGCAAGACGGGCACTGCACAGAATCCGCACGGCGAGGACCATGCCTGGTTCATCGGCTTTGCCCCCGCTGATGATGCTGCCATCGCCGCCGCAGTGGTCGTCGAGCAGGGAGGCCATGGCTCGTCGGCCGCAGCTCCGATCGTGTCTAGGCTGATCCAGTTTTACCTGGACAAGCGGTTTCCGGAGGGTCCCAG
>JASFLD010000356.1:0-4995 GCA_050118275.1 Gemmatimonadales bacterium | reverse complement strand
GCCTGGCCGGCGAGAGCATCGACGCCATCGGCTTCGCGCCGGACGGACGGCTGGTGGTGAGCACGGCCGGATCGTTCAGCGTGCCCGGGGCGTCCGGCGGGGACGAGGACCTGATCGCCCTGGATGCGACGGGTACGAGCTGGTCGTTGTACCTCGACGGCTCGGACGTGGGTCTGAACGACTCGTCGGACGAAGATGTGGCCGGCGTATCGATCGATGCCGTCACCGGCGACATCTACCTGAGTACGAGAGGCGCGTTCTCCGTCCCGGACGTCAGCGGTGGCCCAGCGGATGTCCTGGTTTGCCAACCGGAGTCGCTGGGCTCGGCCACGTCGTGCAACTTCACATCGCACTGGGTCGGCTCGGCACATGGACTGACGAGCGATAACCTACTCGGGATCCAACACGGCGAGGGGTCCGCTCAAGCGAACCAGTAGCGACGGCGAGCTCGAGTTCGGGATCGCACCACTCCGCCGCCCGAACCAAGCCGTCTAGTTTGGAGATCCAGCCGGCTGCCTTGCCCGGTCGACCGCGGCGGCTATGATTGCACGACGTGAGCCTACAAGTCTTGGCAGCTTCTGCCTCCGTACAAGGACTCAGTAATGCCCTGCAGCACAGCCCCGTGCTGGCGCTCGGTCTGCTATTCGCCGCCGGAGTGCTGACTAGCTTCACGCCATGTATCTACCCGATGATCCCGATCACCGCCGGCGTCATCGGCGGCACGGCCGGGCCAGACGCTCCGCGCCGTCGCACGATCGCTCTTACGCTGACTTATGTCGGCGGCCTCGCCATGTTTTACGCCATCCTCGGCGTGATCGCCGGACTGACCGGCTCGCTGTTCGGAACGATCAGTGCCAGCCCCTGGGCCCGCCTGGTCATCGGCAACTTGCTCCTCATCTTCGGGTTAGCCATGCTCGACGTGATCCCGGTCGCGGCCCCGCAGCGGCTCAGCGCCTGGGTCTCGAGACTGCGAGGCGGCTCGTTCCCCACCGTCTTCGTCCTCGGCGCCAGCTCGGGCATCGTCGCGGCGCCCTGCGGCGCCCCCGCCTTCGCCGCGGTGTTGACCTGGGTGGCCGGAACCGGCAGCGCCGTATTGGGTTTCATCTATCTGTTCGTGTTCTCACTCGGTATGACGGCCCTTTTGGTCGTCGTCGGCCTATTCTCCGGCGCTCTGGCGGCTTTGCCCAAGTCCGGGCGTTGGTTGGTCTGGATCAAGAAAGCCGCCGGTCTGATCATGCTGGCCGTTGCCGAGTACTATTTCGTTCAAGCCGGGATGGTCATGTGATGTCTAGACCGAGCCGTTCGGGGACGTTATACCCGCTCTCGCTCCCCCTCCCGCTCTCCTTCGCCCTCGCCACCGCCATCGCCTTCGCCGGCCCCGCGCGTGCCAGAGCCCAAGACCAGATCGGCATCGCCGTCGGCACGACGCCGGAGGCCGTCGAACTGGAAGACCTCGAGGGCAACCCGGTGAGCTTGGCCGACTACACCGGCGAAAAGCCCGTCCTACTCGAGTTCTGGGCGACCTGGTGCCCGCTCTGTAAGGCTCTCGAACCCCGTATGCGGGCGGCCTTTGATGAGTACGGCGATGAGGTCGAGTTCCTGATCATCGCGGTCGCGGTCAATCAAACGCGACGCAGGGTGGGGCGGCACGTCGCGGAACATGAGATGCCGGGCAAGGTCCTGTGGGACGGCGAAGGCGCCGCTGTGCGGGCGTTCATGGCGCCATCAACGTCCTACGTGGTCGTCCTGAATGCGGACGGCAAGGTCGCGTATACGGGCTTGGGTGATGACCAGGACATCGAGGCGGCGATCGCTAGAGCTTTGGGGCAGTGACCGGATCGATTCTCCCGACCCGGGACCGCCCCACGATCTGCAACAGGCCAATCTGCTTGGCGCTACTCTTCGCCAACCGCCAGCTTGTCGATGGCCTCGCCTAGCTCGGTGTACGCCGTCGGATCGATCTCGCGGAACGGCGTGGCGCGGTAGGCGATCTTCCCGTCCGGTCCCACGACGAACAGGTTGCGATTCGTCAGCCCTTCCCGCGCAAACGCACCGTACTGCTTGGCAACCTTGGTATCCGAGTCGCTCGCCATTAGGAACGGGAAATCATCGTCCTTCGCCCACGACGCCAACTCAGCGACTGGATCGGCGCTGATGGCGATCAGCACCACGTCGTCACCTCCGTTGAACAGCTGTGCGTACTGATCACGGTACGCATGCATCTGAATCGTTCAACCCTTTGTCCTCGCTCGGTAAAAGAAGGCCAGCACGACGGTTTTCCCTTCGTAGTCACTCAGTCGTACCGGCTCGTCCAGCACGCCATCGCGCGTGGCGCCTGGCAACGCGAAGTCGGGCGCCTCGGCACCCACTTCCAGTGGCTCGTAATCGGGCGTTTGAGCCATCGCAGGTGGCGCCAGCATTGCCATACTCGCGAGAACAGCCAGCGGCTTGATAGTCATGTTCCCCCTCGATCGTTCGTCCTGAAGACTTGCCTGATCACAATGATAATCGTGTCGACATGGCCTTGCAAAACCCCTCGCCCTCCAGGCTCGGCGACTCATCGGCCTCTGCCTCGCCCCGCGGGCACACCCGCGCTAGGTTCAGTGTTCAAACAAAGGCACATGACCGGGGAGTTTCAACTTGAACGTTTCACCCGCACCCAGGGCGAGATCCACGTTGATCGCGGCGACGGCTACGATAGTTCTCGTCATCCCGTTGCTCAGCCAAGGCCCAGCGATGGAGAGACAGCCCCAGACGTCCGAGATCACCGCCGGCGGACCCGTGACGCCGTGGCCCCGGCCCATCCCCGTGCGGCTCAAACCGGACGGCCGCGACGAGATCTTCGTCACGACGCTCGGCATGGTCGAGACACCGCTCGCCGATGGCAGCTTCGATCCCGTGGCCGATCGGGTAACGACGCATGACGAGCGTGTCATCGAGAATTACTACAAGCAGCAGCTGCAGATCCCTTTCTACGAACCGATAGACAAGTCGGTCTTCCGCCTGCCGCCCTCCGGCTGGTGCTCCTGGTATTACTACTACCAGGAGATCGATGCCGGCGAGATTCTCGCCAACGCCCGCTGGATGGCGGAGAAGCTGGGACCCTACGGAGCCCGCTACGTCCAGATCGACGACGGCTGGCAGGGATCCGGGCACGGCCTGGGCGAGAACCGCGACTGGACCACCATCGATGCTCGCTTCCGCCAGCCGGGCATGGCGGCGATCGCCGACTCCATCCGCGCGCTCGGTCTCGAAGCCGGCCTCTGGCTGGCCCCGCACGGGCAGAGCAACGAGCAGGTCGCGCGCGCGTCCGGCGCCTTTCTCTGGACGCCGACCGACTCCTCTGCCTCGAGCACCTGGGAGGGTACCTACCTTCTCGATCCCAGCATACCGGCCGCAGATGATTACCTCTACGACCTGTTCTCTACCTTGCGGGATTGGGGATACAGCTACTTCAAGATCGACGGACAGCCCATCGTGATCCGCGAGTACTCGCAGAAGCAGCGCTACATGGCTGGCCCGGTCCCGGCGGGGGACTCGACAACGGCGGGGGCCGAGCTTTATCGTGGCAGCCTGCGCTCGATCCGCCGCGCCATCGGTGACAGCACCTATCTGCTTGGCTGCTGGGGCACCCCGTTGGCCGGGGTTGGGTTCCTGAACGGCTCGCGCACCGGGGGCGACATCGTCCAGGGATGGGATGGATTTCTGGTGGCGAACGACGCCGTCCAGCGCTGGAACTTCCTGCACAACATCGCCTGGTATTCCGATCCCGACGTGATCTTGGTGCGCCCACCCCTAACCGATGGGACCGCCCGTGCTTGGGCCACCATCCAGGGACTCAGCGGCCAGGCGCTCATGGCCAGTGACCGGATGCCGGACCTGCCACGCTCTCGCGTTCAGCTGCTGGAGCGAATCTACCCGGCCGTGGACATCCGGCCGCTGGACCTGTACCGGCCGGACAACGTCCGAAAGCCGGTCTGGGACCTCAAGGTCAGCCACCTGTACCGTGATTACGACGTCGTCGCGCTATTCAACTACAGGACCGACGAGCCGCTCACCCGGCTGATCTCTTGGGAGGAATTGGGCCTCGAGCCCGATCAGACTTACCACGTCTACGACTTCTGGCAGGGAACGTACCTGGGCGCTTGGGAGCACGGCGTATTCCTGAGCGTGAAGCCGGCCGACGTGCGCGTCATCACCCTGGCACGCGAGGGGCCGCGGCCCGTTCTCATCTCAACCAGCCGCCACATCACTCAAGGCTGGGTCGATGTCTTGGAGCTGGAAGATGGTGGGATCGTCACGCGACCCACGCTCGGCGGCCGCAGTCGGGTCGTCGGTGGTGCTCCCTATACTCTGACCTTCGGCCTGCCTCGGAGCTCACCCACGTTCCGTTTGGCCCGCGTCGACGTGGCTGGCGAACAACCCGGCCGCACACCTCGCGTCACTTGGGAGACACACCAGGGATACGCCACCGTGACCATCGAGAGCGGCGTGTCGCAGGTAGTCTCATGGAATCTCGGCTTCGAGCCAACGGAACTCTACACCTATCCCGTGGTATCTCCGGCTCGCCTTCAGGTGACGCCGCTGGGGATCTCGCGAGCAGAACTCGTCTGGCCGACCGAGTACCACGCGAAGGCCGGTTACGTCGTCCAAGTCGACGGTGTGACGCACGGTATCGCGTTCGAACCCCACGCGATTCTTTCCGGTCTCGACCCGCGCCGCACCTACCGGATCGGGGTGCGCTCGGTCTGGTACGACGGAACCCTAGGCGACAAAGCCGCCGAGACCACGTTCGAGAGGGAGCTGCCCGAGGTTGTGTATCTGTCAGACCTCGACCCGATTATCGCACGTCAGGATTGGGGCAGCCTGGGTCGGGATGTCTCTGTCGACGGTAACCCATTGCAGGTGGAGGGCGAGACGGCCGAGAAGGGCCTCGGAACGCACGCCAGATCCGAACTGCGCTACCGGATCTTCGGTGCCTTCGAGCGCTTCCGG
>JASFLD010000355.1:0-5039 GCA_050118275.1 Gemmatimonadales bacterium | reverse complement strand
CAGGCCCGGCCTGGCTTGGACCGGAGCCGGACGTCGATGTCAAATCCCGAACTGCCGTACCTAAGCCAGAGACCCCTTGACCACTGAGGTATGAGACCGTATCTTGATTTCCTCATGACGAACTGGCAACCACCCTCGCGCCACACGACAGGAGTATGACTTGGCTGGAAGCGATCTTTTCACCGGCACCCTGGATACGCTGGTCCTCAAGGCGGTCAGCTGGGGCCCCATGCACGGCTATGCCATCGGACGCTGGATCCGCCAGAACACCGAGGGCTCACTGGATGTCAACGAGGGTGCTCTGTACCCCGCGCTTCATCGCATGCAGAAAAAGGGCTGGCTGAGCGAGGAGTGGGGCGTCACCGAGACCAACCGCGAAGCGAAGTTCTACACGCTGACCCCCGCGGGTCGCCGACATCTGCAGGCCGAGATCGTGCGCTGGACAAACTACGCTCGCGCCGTGACGGCGGCGTTGAACGCATCGCCGGCCTAGTCCCGTAACGTATCGCCGTCATGAAGCGCATCTTTCGCCTGAGCATCGGAAAACGGGGTGTCCGTCGCGACGTCGATGCCGAAATCCGCTTTCATCTGGAAATGCGGACCGAGGAGTTCATCGCCCAGGGCATGGATCGTCGCGAAGCTCGCGAAGCCGCGCGCGCGGCATTCGGCGATGTCAAAGGCGTCGCGCAGCAGTGCCAAAGCATTAGAGCCCGCCATCAGCGGCGCTTACAAGCACTCGAGTTCGCCGCTGACCTCGTACGAGATTTCAGGTTCGCGGTCCGCTCGCTGAGGCGCACTCCCGGCTACACCCTTGCGGTTCTGCTCACCCTGGCCCTGGGCATCGGCGCGAACACGGCAGCGTTCAGTCTGGTGAACGGCGTGCTGATCCGTCCGCTCCCCTTCCAAGATGGCGAACAACTGTTGCACTTGCGCCAACCGGCGTCGGGTGCCGGGATCGACGACGCCGGATTCTCGCCGGTGGAGATCGCTGACTACCGCGCACGTAGTGAGGCGCTGGAAGGGATCGTCGAATATCACTCGATGTCCTTCACCCTGCTGGGCCTCGGCGAGCCGCAACGTGTTCAGACCGGCGTGGTGTCGGCCGAGTTCTTCGATCTGTTCGGTGTCCAGCCCATCCTGGGCCGCACTTTCCTCCCCAGCGACGATCGTGAGGGCGCGGACGCCGTCTTGCTGTTGAGCTTCGGGTACTGGCAGCGAGCTTTTGACGGCGACGCTGGTGTGATCGGCCGCAAGCTGAGGATGAACGACCGAGTGCACACGGTCGTCGGAGTCCTACCACCGGTACCCCAGTATCCGCACGAGAACGACGTGTACATGCCGGTCTCGTCCTGCCCGTTCCGCAGCGGCGTGAACTGGTCGACCAGCCGCGATGCGCGCGGACTGGATGTGTTCGCCCGATTGAGGACGGGGAACACGCTCAGCGCGGCCCGCGCCGAGTTGTCGACGGTGGCGGACCGACTCCACGATCGATATCCGGCGAATTACAGTGCGGCCGCCGACTTCAGTACCACCGCCGTCGCGTTGCGAGAGGAACTGGTGCACCACGCGCGTCCCAAGTTGCTGATGCTCCTGGGGATCACCGGCTTCTTGCTCCTCATCGTCTGCGCCAACGTGGCCAACCTCACGCTGGCGCGGCTGATGCGTCGCGAGCGCGAGATCGCGATACGCGCGGCACTGGGAGCCGGTCGCGGACGCCTGTTCAGACAGTTGCTGGCCGAGGGAACGCTGATGGCCATGCTCGGTGGCGGGCTCGCGCTTCTGCTCGGCCATGCCGGTCTCAGTCTGCTGGTCTCGTTCGTCGCCCGTTTCACACCGCGGGCAGGCGAGATCAGCATCGACAGCACCGTCATGCTCTTCACACTGGGAGTCTCACTCCTCACGGGTCTCGTGCTCGGTCTACTGCCCACCATCCCAGCGCGCGCATCGTTAGCGGCAGACTTGAGCGATGGCAACGGCCCGGCGACGGCGGGCGCACGGCGGGCGCGAGCGCGGAGTCTGCTCATCGCCTGGCAAGTGGCCGGCTCGTTCGTGCTGCTGATCGGGGCTGGCCTGCTGATTCGCAGCTTTGTCAAGCTCCAGCAGGTCGATCCGGGCTTCGATACGGAGAACGTTCTCACCGTCCGGTTGCCACTGGACTGGTCCAACTATCGCGAGCGCGAACGCAGTGGCGATTTCGCCGCGCGACTGCTGGCGCGTACGGAAAGATTGCCAGCCACTATCTCCGTGGCCGTCGCCAACAAATACCCGCTCTCCGGTCAGGGTCCCTGGAGTCTGGGCATCCGGATCGACGGGCGGCCCCGGGTGGACGGGGCCGCGCGCTCCCCCGTCGACATCCGCGCGGTCAGCCCTAGCTACTTTCACACGCTGGGCGTCCCGCTGGTCCGCGGCCGCCTCTTCGTTGACCAGGAGCCCGGAACGTTCCCGCGCGAAGCCGTCATCAACCAGACTCTGGCGCGTCGTCACTTCTCCGAGGAAGAACCGCTCGGGCAACGGGTCTGCCTATCCGACGCTTGCGAGGATTGGATAACCATCGTGGGCGTCGTCGGAGACGTTAAGGCATACGGGCTCGAGAGCGCGACGACCGAGGAGATCTATGTACCATTTGCATCGCTCGGCTGGCGCGACTTCCGCCTTCTCATCCGCACGCGGGACGCACCGCTGTCCGTGGCGGAGCAAGTCCAGTCGCTGGTGCGCGACCTCGATCCTACGATTCCCGTCACCGAGGTTCGGACGATCTCGCAGGCGCGCAGCGAGTCGGTGGCTGCACCGCGTCTGACCATGCTGCTGATGGGCCTGTTCGCGGCCCTCGCTCTCGCTGTAACCGCCGCAGGCATCGGCGGCATCATCGCCTACACCGTGAACTCACGACGACGTGAGTTGGGAATCCGCATGGCGATGGGCGCCGAATCGGCATCCGTCGTGCGGATGGTTATCAAGCAGGCTTTATCGCTGGTGTTGGCGGGTCTGGCCGTCGGAGTGCCGGCCGCCCTCGTACTCAGCCGCTCGCTGGACGGCTTGCTCTTCGAGACCCCCGCCTATGACCCACTGACGTTCTCCGCCGTCGCCGCGCTTCTCATCCTCGTGGCTGTCGCGGCGAGCCTGGTTCCGGCGAAGCGAGCAGTGAGCATCGACCCCATACTCACCTTGAAGAACGACTGATGCCAAAGGAGCCCCAACCATGTCTCGTCAACTGACATCATTACGATTCGTTGCCGCGCTGCTGTTCTTATCTCTCACGACCGGCTACGCCGCGCCCGGCACCGGGCGCGCGGACGAGCCGGCGATACTCGTGTCGACGGACTGGGTCGCCGAGCATCTCCACGATGACGGACTCGTCCTGCTGCACGTGGGCAACGAGTATGACGCGGGCCACCTTCCCGGCGCACGCCACATCGAGTCCGGGATGATCGCGCATAACGAAGGCGCCCTCAACCTCCAGGTACTTCCAGTTGAAGAACTGGAGAAGAACCTCGAAGCGCTGGGCATCTCCAACGACTCGCGGATCGTCATCTATACCGGGAACAACTGGGTGACGATGGCGGGGCGCGTGTACCTGACACTGGATTATCTCGGCCTCGGCTCCCAAACCTCGATCATGGATGGTGGTATGATCGCGTGGCAGGCCGAAGGTAGACCCATCACCAGCGACCTGCCGACGATCAGACCGGGAGACTTCACGCCCAAGCCAGAGGCCGAGTTGATCGCCACGGCCGACTGGCTCGGCCGCAACCTGGAGAACCCATCCATCACGGTCATCGACGCTCGGACACCGAGCTATTACACGGGCGCGAGAGGGGGGCACGGACAGCCGCGGGCCGGTCACATTCGCGGTGCCCACAACGTGCCGTACTCGGAGATCGTCGATGACGAGACCATGAAGTTCAAGAGCATCGATCAACTGCGGTCCCTGTTCGAGGCGGCGGGCGCGAAGCCCGGCGACCGGCTGGTGACCTATTGCCATATCGGGCAACAAGCCAGCCTCGTTTACGTTGCCGCCCGGCTGGCGGGCTACGATGCCGCCATGTACGACGGGTCTTTCCAGGAATGGAGCAACCTCGAGCAGCTACCCGTCGAGCGACCGGCCGTGGCGATGATGCCGAAGCTCATCACGACTGAGGGGCTGGCCGCGCTCATTGCGGATGAGCCGGTGACCATCCTGGACGTGCGCTCGGACCTGCCGGAGTACCTCGAGGGCCACATTCCGGGCGCCAGCTACGTGCATTACGAGAGTTTCCGTGCTACCCGGGCCGGTGTGCCAGCGGACCTGCTCGGCGCGGAGGCCTACGCCGCCCTCTTCTCACGACTCGGGGTCGACCGCGACCGACCCGTCGTCATATACGGTCACGGCGACAAGGCGAACTTCAATGCCACTTTCCTCATCTGGATTCTCGAAGGTTTCGCCCATCCATCGATCCGTCTCCTCGATGGCGGCTACGCCAAGTGGACCGCCGAGAATCGGCCCACCAGCCGGAGCTATCCAGAGACCCAAGCCACCCAGTTCTCGGCGGACGGGTTCGACCCTCAGCGCGCGAACGTCGACTGGGTCAAGTGGACGGTCGAGCGCGCCGGCACTCCCGAAGGTGACGCGATGGTACTCGTCGACGTGCGGCCGCCGGAACAGTACGCCGGTCAGGCCGGGGCCCAGATGCGCAAGGGTCACATCCCTGGCGCCATCAACCACCTGTGGAGCAGCGACCTGGTGGCGAACGGCGAAAGCATGGTGTGGAAGCCGAGGGACGAACTGCTGGCGAGCTACGAGGCCCAGGGAATCACCCGGGACAAGCACGTGCTTCTCTACTGCAATACCGGCACCGAGGCCACGCACGCCCACTTCGCGTTGAAGAGCCTGCTTGGATACCCAAACGTGGATGTTTACTTTCCCTCGTGGACGGAATGGGCGGAGCGTACCGACCTGCCCATCGAGACCTCAGCGGCCGCGAGCCGGTAGATCCACCCCGATCATGAGCGCACAGCTGGACGAGGTATGAGTGTGCCTCGTCCAGCACCCACCACGGTTC